>CAZQGP010000027.1:0-7432 GCA_964593075.1 uncultured Candidatus Saccharibacteria bacterium | reverse complement strand
GGATTTACTTCTTTCTGCTGTTAGTTCCCTTCCTGTTTTGAGAAAAGAACTGCTTTCTAGCATAATAAAGTTTTTAATCATTCCCCTCACATCTTTTGTTTCTATCGAACACTTGAATCATAAATCCCAGATATTTTCTTGTCAAGATATTTAGATTGAAAGGCTTGATTTATCAATTTTTCTCAACTATATTTTAATTAGTACCTTAATTCTTTTTTTCCTCATGAGAGGAGATGGCTTGACGCCCAGACAAAAGATCGGTCGCATCGGCCCAAGGAATACACTTCCAAAAGGAAGAAGAAAACCACGGGGCGGATGTATAAACCAATCACTCGACTTTTTTGTAGTGGTTATTCAACCGAGTAGACACAACCACGCTGATAGTCGACGGCTATCATATAACAACTAAGCCAAGCTATCGAAAGGAGCCACGCATGGTAACCCGAGAACGCAAGTTCCCGAGCAAACCGAGGCGTGAGGGGGTGATCTAGGATCTCCTAGCCCTTCGGGGCTAAGGCTGGGGGTGTTCCGCCCCAGACTTACAAAACTCCAAAAGGAGGCTGTAAGGCAGATCCCATAGGATCATTAATGAAGAAGTAAGGTTACTTACCTGGCCGATGAGCACGCAAGTGCTATTTGCAGAATTTATTCTGCCATCGGCCTCTTCTCCTGTTTATCTATTATTTATATAGTATTAATTTACTTCTTTTAAAATTTCTTTTATTACTTCGGGTTCGTCCCAGGATATTTTCTTATTACCCCCCATATTTCTAAACTTTTCGTGTCCCATTCCTGTAATAACTATAGTGTCTCCTTGAGAGGCAATTTCAATTGCCTTCTTAATTGCCTCTCTTCTATCAAGAATGATTTCAATCCCTTTTTTCCTAATCTGGTATGCCCCTTCAGCAATCGCATCAACAATTAATGATGGGTTCTCGCTATAAGATTCTTCGTCTGTGATAATAACCTCATCGGTTAATTTTGCAGCAACTTTTCCCAGTTTTGGTCTTTTTGTTTTGTCCCTATCTCCAGTTGCACCAAAAACTGAAATAATTCTTCCTGGAGTAATCCTTTTTAATTCACGGAATAAAAGCTCGAATGACTCCGGGGTAACGGCGTAATCTACAAATATCTTAATTCCGCGCTTATTTGCAATTTCTTCCATTCTTCCCTTAACAAGCTTAACTGATTCTAGCCCCTTGATAATTTCTTTAGGCTCAATATTGAAAATTCTGCCTACTGAGTATGCGGCCAACATATTATATACATTAAACTTCGCTGGCAAATTTGCTTTGATTTGGTATTTTTCGTCATGATCCACTATTTCAAATTCGGTTTTATCGCTGAACATCATATTGGTAGCCCAGATTTCGCCATTTTCTAAACCATAGGTATATTTTTTATCAGCCTCAAAGTCATAAAAATACTTCCATTCTTTGTCATCGCTGTTCACTATAATTGTTTTTGGGAAGCCTTTATTCTTTGATTTGGAAAGATTTGAAAATAATTTCCCTTTAGCGTTTCGGTAGTTCTCCATGGTTTTGTGAAAATTTAAGTGTTCTGGTGAAAGATTCGTAAAGACAGCCACATCAAAGGCAATTCCCCAGACTCTGTGCCATGCGATTCCTTCGCTTGCAACTTCTATCACTGCATGAGTGCAACCGGCATCAAGCATTTGTCGCAATATTCTTTGCAGCTTCCATCTGCCTAGAGTTGTTCTGCTAGTGGAGTTTTCGATTCTTTTTCCCGCGATTTCAAATGCAACCGACGAAGTCATGCCTGTTTTTATCCCATTTATTTTCAAGACAGCCGTAATTAAATCTACAGTAGTCGACTTCCCATTTGTTCCCGTGACACCAATCATTATCATTTTATTACCCGGAAACCCATATCTTATGTTGCCCGTGACAGCTAAAAATAAATGGTAGTAGGGTTGGAAAAAATGAAAAACTGGTTTTGGTATTATTTTTCTTCCGACATTCAAAATCGAATCAAGCTTCATTTTCTTAATAATCCTTTTCTAACAATATTTATCGAAGAAAACATTTTATACCAATATGGCTTAAATGTATAGTCATAAACACCCAATAAATGGATGGGCTCCCCACCAAGGCTTTTTTTGAATCGAGTTATCCCAGACCAGTCGTGTTTGGGATCATCATTTGGCGCTATCCCCCAAAAATCATAGATATCACAACCCCGTTTTTTTGCCTCCTGAATAGCTACCCATTGAGCCAAGTGATTTGGCATAAACTCTCTCTTAGAATTGCTCGAAGCTCCATGAAGATATGTTGCGGTTTTATGATAAAAACAAACCAATAGTACCGACAGTATTTCTTTTTTATACTCAGCCACGAATAATTTTACACTTATATTCTGACTTAAGATCTTTAATAGTTTCTCATAATGGTCATAATCAAATGAAGCAAATCCGCGTTCTTTCATTCCCACTGACAGATTATAAAACTCTTTCAAGTCTGCTATCCTCTGACTTTCTCGTACAACAACTCCCTTGCGCTCAGCAACCCGAATATTATATCTTCCTTTTGGCTTCATTTTAGCTAAGATTGCGCTTTCGTCATCTCTCAAATCTAAAAGCAGGGTATCCATTGGAGAATATTGTCTAGACAAAGGAGAATATTTACCTACTTTCTTGAATCCTATTTTTTTCAATGTTCCATTGGGGACAATGAAAGGCTCCGCTCGAACAAAAACACAATTTTCTCGCGCAGCGATCTCTCTCGCTTTTCTCAAAAAAACATGCCACCCCTGAATTGAGCATTGGGGGCCTCTCGGGACGTATAAATATGACTTATCTTTAAATAGAGGCAACTTAATAATCAAACAATCGTTTTCATCACATGACACAAACCATGTTTTGTGCCCCAATGATTCATAAAACTCTGCCCATATTTGTGATTGCAGCAAGTTATTATTAAGTTCAACATATATATCTAATAAATCCTTCATATGCTTTTTAATTGTAGCATAACCTGATAAAATGAACTCGTGAAAATTTTAGCGATTGAAACAAGTTGTGACGACACGTCTGTAGCCGTGGTAAAGGACGGGAGAGAAGTATTAAGCTCGATTGTCTCTTCCCAAATAGATCTACACTCAAAGTATGGAGGTGTAGTACCAGAGGTGGCAGCTCGAGCACATATTCAAAATATAATACCGGCCCTTGATGAGGCCCTGAAAGAAGCGAAGACAACCATCAACGACATTGACTACATCGCCGTAACAAGAGGACCAGGGTTAATCGGTTCCTTGATAGTTGGAGTAAATACGACCAAGGTCCTCGCCATACTAAATAAGAGACCCCTAATCGCTTTACATCATACCGAAGGACACATTTATGCTAATTGGTTAGAGAAAGGCTTAGACGACGAACCTAAGTTCCCTTTAATTTGCCTTACAGTTTCCGGGGGTCATTCAAATGTTATTTATATGGAAAAGCATCTTAATTACAAGGTAATAGGAGAAACACGTGACGATTCGGCCGGAGAGGCATTCGACAAAGTTGCAAAAATGCTAAAACTAGGTTACCCAGGTGGGCCAATTATCTCAAAACTGTCTTTAGGCGGAAACGAGAAAGCCTTTAATCTCCCGCGAGTTGATTTAACCAAAAAACCTGTTCGCAACCAAGAGGGTTTTATGGAAAAACCTATCGAAAGTTTAGATTTTTCTTTTTCCGGGCTTAAAACTGCCGTTCTCAAAGAAGTTCGTTATCTGGAAGCTAATAATAAGCTATCAGATGCCCGCAAAAATGACATTGCCGCTTCTTTTCAGATTTGTGCTAATGAAATATTAGTTCGCAACACAATCCGTGCCGTAAAAGAATATAACGTAAAAACTGTTTTACTCTCAGGAGGAGTTGCCGCCAATAGCCAACTGCGCGAAATGTTATCGTTTGCTATTGATAATTTGCATGAGACTAAGTTATTTTATCCCAAACTCAAATATTGTACCGACAACGCAGCTATGATTGGAGCCGCCGCCTACCAACACGCTCTTATTAATAATTGTTCCCTACCAACAAGATTGGTGCCAGATTCGGGCATAAAATTGATTTCTACGCCTTAATCATGTATAAATAGAGTTATTATGGAAATGCCGAAAGCCTACAACTCAAAAGAGCATGAAGCAAGAGTTTATAAAACATGGGAAGATAATGGCTACTTTAAGCCATTAATAGATAATTCAAAAAAACCCTTTACTATTATTATGCCTCCACCTAACGCTAACGATGATCTACATATTGGCCACGCTCGTTTTGTTTACGTAGAAGACATTTTGACTCGTTTTTGGAGAATGAAGGGTCGACCAACTCTTTGGGCTCCTGGGGCGGATCACGCCGGCATCGAAACTCAATACGTTTTCGAAAAAAAGTTAGCCAAAGAAGGCAAAAGCCGTTTCGATTTTGACCAAGAAACTTTATATAACATGATCTGGGAGTACGTTCGAGAAAATCGCCAAAACATGGAAAATCAGCTTAGAATTCTCGGGGCATCCTGTGATTGGTCTCGTTCAAAATTTACCCTCGATCCTGGTATAGTTGATATCACTTATCATACCTTTAATAAACTCTACGAAGATGATTTGATATATAGGGGAGAGAGAGTCGTAAATTACTGTGTTAAGTGTGGTACCGCCTTTTCCCAACTAGAAGTAAATTACGAAGAAAAAGAGGACAAATTATATTATCTAAACTATGGATCGATTAAGATCGCTACAACTAGGCCTGAAACCATTTTCGCCGACGTAGCTGTCGCCGTTAATCCCAAAGACAAAAAGTATAAAAAATATATTGGTAAAATCGCGATTGTGCCATTAATCAACAAAGAAGTTCCTATCATAGCCGATGAACTTGTTGCCATTGGTTTTGGAACCGATGCACTCAAAATAACGCCAGCTCACGATACTACAGACTTTGAGATTGGGCAAAAACATAATTTACCGATCATCTCAATTATTAATAAACATGGGAAAATGCAAAATGTGCCACCCGAATTTACTGGTCTTAAGCCAAGAGCAGCAAGAGAGTTGGTGGTGAAAAAACTAGAGGAAGCAGGCCTACTCATTAAAACAGAGCCATTAAAGCATTCGGTTGGCATCTGTTATCGCTGCAATACAGTAATCGAACCTTTGCTTGAAAACCAATGGTTTATAAAAGTAGAGAAGCTTGCCCAACAAGCATTGGGCGCCGTAGAAAACAAAGAAGTAAAATTTACGGCCGTAAAATATGAAAAGACGGCTATGCATTGGCTAACCAACCTAAAAGACTGGAATATCTCTCGCCAAATTGTTTGGGGAATACGCATACCAGCTTGGCATTGTGAAGAATGCGACAAATGGACGATTACCGATGGTGTCACTCCCAAGAAGTGCTCACATTGCAGTGCAACAAACATAGTTCAGGATAAAGATACCTTCGACACTTGGTTCTCATCAGGACAGTGGCCATTCGCGCTTTTAAAAACAAACAGTCGTGAAGATTTCGAGTATTTTTATCCGACTACTGTTATGGAAACAGGATTTGATATTTTATTTTTTTGGGTAATAAGAATGATCATGCTTGGAATTTATGTTACGGGCAAAGTACCTTTTGAGGATGTCTTATTACATGGCCTAGTTAGAGATAACAAGGGTGTTAAGATTAGCAAATCAAAAGGTAATGTTATCAACCCGGTTGAGATGGTGGATAAATATGGCTCCGATGCTTTAAGAATGAGCTTGGTTTGGGGCGCATTGGTAGAAAATGATATTTCAATTTCAGAAGATAAGGTCAGAGGTCAAAAACACTTCGCTAATAAGGTTTGGAACGCTTCGAGGTTTGTACTAATGAATTTAGAAGATTACAAAATTGTTTCACGTGAAACAATTTCAAGAAATCTTACTCATAGCGATAAGGAAATTATTAACAAATACGAAAGTCTAATCAAAGCGGTAACTTCAAATATAGAAAATTATAAATTAAATTTTGCCGCAGAGTCTTTGTACTCATTTTTTTGGCATGATTTTTGTGATCAATATATCGAGAGCACAAAAGTGCGTATTAATAATGAATCAGATGGAAAATTAGCAGCACAATATACTCTTGACTACGTATTGAAGGGCACCCTTAAACTACTACACCCTTTTATGCCCTTTGTTACTGAAGTTATTTGGGAAAATTTAGACCAAAAAACCCCTCTTATTATTTCTGAATGGCCAAAACCTTGAATATACTATAAAAAGCTACCAAGCAATTGTCTTTAAAGTTTTTTGAAATTGGAGAGAATCCTCTTTTTTGTTTAATAGTTTTGCTACATCTATTAAATGTTGATAAGTTTGTGGATAATATGGATCAATTTCTTTTGCAGTCATTAATAATTGATAACTTTTATTATAATCTTTGCGAAGATAGTATTCATTTGCAAGTAGCAAATAACCATCTCTGTCTAGTTGTTTAAGCTCAAGCCCGCCTTTCAACACAACAAATGCTAACTGTGGATAATTATTGTCTTTAAGGTATTGATAAAAATTATTCGTTCTTGTAAAAACTGCGGCGGGTTGTGTAATTTTCCCCAATTCGTCTCTTCTCTGATTTTGACTGTCAAAATCTAATAATATATTATTGCTTAATGCTAGAGTTGCTAGATCTTTAAAGTAGTTCGCCTCTTGATCTTTTGTCGAAGACAGGGCTTGGGTAAAATATTCTTTCGCTTCAGTTGTTTTGGCTTCTTTTAGATAAACTTTGCCAAGGCAAAGATAAGATTTATTGTTCATCTTCTTAGTTAGCGCCTGTTTATATGTTTTTTTTGCATTTTGATATTGATCACTTTTATAATAAGCCTCACACAATTCCTTAAAGCCATCCTCGGTTTTTATTTTCTTAAAATAGCTGATGGCAACTTCATTATAGCCGGCCATTAGGGCTTTCTTCCCTGCCAATAATTGAAGCTTTTCCGTTGGATTTAGAAGTACGGCCTTTTGAAGAAGGACGAAGCTTTTTTTTACATTTGTATTTTTTTCGCTTTCTATAAGCATTTTATTAGATTCTGTCACTCTCCAATGATTAATGTTCGCAAATCCAAAAAACAAAACAGTCCCCGCCACACCTAGTAGTAGCGTTACTCCGATAAAAAACAAAAATTTTCGTCGCTTTTCCATAAACACATTCTGCCAAACTTTGTTGCATTTTCCAACTCTTTATCTTGTTTTATAGCTCACAATCGGCTATAATTCACAAACAGAAAATACGCCAAATAAATAAAGCGAGTTTGTGCAAGCAAGGAGAGGTACCCAAGAGGCTGAAGGGGCGGGTTTGCTAAACCTGTAGGTCGAAGCGATTCGGCGCGGGAGTTCGAATCTCCCCCTCTCCGCCAAATAATACTTTATTAAAAACAATATCCGGCATTTTCTTTACAATCACTGCATACCATGAGAG
>CAZQGP010000026.1:0-9614 GCA_964593075.1 uncultured Candidatus Saccharibacteria bacterium | reverse complement strand
CAATTCTTTCATCTAATTTCTTAGCAAACTCTTCAATGTCTTTTGCTTGAGATCCAAGCTCTCCGTTTTCTAAATATGGTAGTCCCAAAACTAAGCTCTCAACATTTTCTTTTTTTATGATATCTTCTATATTCTCAAGTGCTGTTTTCCTTTCTATGGTTTTATATGGACTCGCGATTATTTTTAATTCATCAGACATCGCTAATCCAATTCTTTTTTCACCAATATCTAGCGCTAAGATTTTTGTCATTTAATTACTTGAGTTTTTAGATATTTCTATTTTAGTATAAATATGATTGTTTAGTCTCGGGAAATATTTAAGAAATGAAGGCCAGAATTCCAGGTTAACACTTTCAACCCCCTCTAAACCTTTTAAATAGTTTGTTGCTTTAGTTGCGCTCATTCCACTCAATTCTCCCTTAATTTTATTTTCATCTAATTTACTAGCGACATAAGCAGTGGTTTTAGCTACACCACTAAATGTCCCCGCAGCCAGATCACTTGAGGCTATTACTACTTCTGAATTCTTTGAGCCACTGTCGATAACTTGCTTAGAATAACCATATTCTTTTTCAACACTTGCTTTTACTAGTGTGTTTATATCATTCATATTGTAAGCCAAAGCCTTTATGGCCGCTTTGACTGTCATAGTAAATTCGGCAACTTCACTGTTTACTACTGGGTTTGCTGAAGCAGAAATTATCTCTTCGTTTTTGGAATCATCTACTACTTTCAAATTCTCAACTTTTTTATTAAAATCAATTGTCGCTTCACTCAAAGCTTCTTTTGATAATTCCGATTTTGCATTATTAATATCAGTTTGGGATATAAATGTCACTTCTTTATTTGTTCCTCCTGTCATGCCATCCTGACAAGTAATTGTGACATTTGCTCCTAACCCTCCATTAGCCAATGTAAACGACTGATTTGACCCAAACCCATTATATTGATCACCAAGTTGGTCTGCCTCTACTGCTACCGGGGTAATAGCACCGTCAGGAACGCTAATAGCGGCTGTCGCCCGAAAAATCATGGCGGGATTACTTGTTGGAACAAATCTTGTCCCTGCAACCCAAGCAATAGTGTCCCCTGATAAATTTGATATTCTTAAGCTTCCAGTTGCCTTCGTACCAACGTTTTTCTTACCAGTTGCAGAGTATTTTTTATTTATTTCTTTTGTCGAGTCGATCGCCTGTGCTGGGATAACGTCTTTTTCCGTATCAAGTTTGGCGTCTTTTTTGCCAGTGAAATCTATGCTAACTAATTTTTTTTCTGCCTGTACATAGATAGTTGCTTTTGCCCTTGGTAAGAATATGAAACCAAGAATTGCAAGAATTATAAGTATTGGTATCGCAATCAAAAATAATTTTTTCTTGGGAAATTTAGGCATCAAGTTTTTCGGTCTATTTTCTTCAAGCTCTTTTTTGTGCCACATCGCCTCAGCCTCAGTATCTTCATCCTCAGAGACAACTAAGTCGTCATTATTAATTCTATTTTCCTCTGGATTTTTTTTAAAAACAACCTCGTTGGTGTCTTCAATCGGGCTTTTATTATCTTGTATCGTTTGGTTTTGAGGATCATGTTCTTCTGGTTTGTTTTGATTTGTTTCGTTGGGCTGTGTAAACTCTTGTCCTAGTTTTGCGGCTGTAGCCAAACCAACCTTATCAGCTAAGTTTCTACCTACTTTATCTTGGGTAACTAAAGATACGGATTTGCCTAAATTTTCCGCCTGGCGCTTAATTAACTTAAGATTAACAACGCTTTGTAATAAGCTTGCTTCTTTTGGAATTACCAAAATGACATCTTTGAATTCTGTTTTTCTAAGCTTATCTATGACCGAGGTTATTTCCTCATCAGCTTCTAGGTATATTGTTTTGGGTTCTGCCATACTTCTTCTTTCATACTTTCTTATTTTATGCTTTTCTAGGGATATGTTTTCCCTAGCTTTGCATTATTTTCACTGCTTTTTGTAAGATGCTTGGCATGACATCATCTTCCATTTCCATATCGACGATTAAACTGCCAAGACCGAGGGGGGTAACGTCTTGTTGATCTTTTATCTCACCTGTAGTATCAACCATGTTTGCCACCTCTTCGGGTTTTATAAAGCTAATTTTTGGTTTCTTGGCAAAGGGTAAATTTTTGTACCACTCTAAGCCTTCTAAAACCTTTTTTATTTCAGGGAGTGCGGCCCCTCCTCCACAAAGGAGAATTCTAGAAGGCAAAAGGTCAATATCAGAAAATTCAGAAAGAGACAATTCTACACCCGAAAGCCAGACTTCAGCGTCTAATTCAAGAGCTTCCTTAACTGTTTTTTTACTTTTTTCTTCAAGCATGTCGTTTGCATACGCAAGCTTGATTTCCTCGGCTTTAGCGAAAGTAACGCCCAAAACCTGTGTTAAGCGTTTTGTGAAACTTCTCCCGCCGATAGCAAACATTTTCGTTCCTTCTAGTCCCCCATTTCGAACAACGGCAATATCGCTTGTTCCGCCACCGATATCGATAAATATACCACTAAATTCACCGGCCTCATCAACCCCTACAGAACGTGCTACGGCATAAGGTTCCGCCGCAATACTTATTAAGTCTAGTCCAAGATCTGCAGCAATTGTTTGTAGAGCCCCCAGATGAACCATCGGAGCAAATGCATTAAAAATCCCGACTGAAACGTCTTTTCCTTGAAAACCGATTGGATTAGTTACTTTATAACCATCAATTTTTACGTCCACAATTGATGCGTTAACTAATTTTACATCTATAGCATTGTATCCAGTCTCCCAGGCTAATTGTTTTCTGGCCGCATCAAAAGCTTTCCACTGTACTTTATTAACGATGTTTTTTAGTTCATTAAAATCAATCTTTGAAACATGTTTTAATCTTTCATAATGAACCGTTGTCGTTGTCCCTTTTACTAGTTCCCCCGCGATCCCAATAATGCACTCATCTGCCACCACTCCAGCCATCTCCTCCGCCCTATCAAGGGCACGTGAACAATTTTCGACTACTCCGGCAATGTCGGTTACTGCTCCTCCGTGCATATCACCTAATCGCTGCCTCTGACGACCAGCACCAACGACCACTCCTTTACCGTCAACAATTTTAAAAATAAGCGCTTTGACAAACTCTGTGCCAATATCTAATGCAATATAATGAGGAACCTTTGGTTCTTTTTTTATGTATTTATCAACTAATTTCATATCTTAAATGCCTATATAATATTGTAGGCAAAAATAGACTAAAACACAATCTTATTCAAGAACTGCCTTTATTCGTCGAACCCCGGACGAAGAGGATTCTTCTTTTTTTATTCTAAAGTGACCCAACTCACGAGTGTTTTTTACGTGAGGGCCGCCGCAAATTTCTTTTGAAAAAGCGTCTGTTGACTGAAGGTCTCCTCCGATTGTATATACTTTGACTTTTTCGCCATACTTTAAATCAAAAATGCCAGTTGCGCCATTTCCTTTTGCCGTTTCAACGGTAGAAATGGTTTCTATAACTGGTAAATTAGCCATAATTTTATCATTTACCATCTCTTCTACTGCTTTTATTTGTAATTCAGTCATCTTATCTGGATGCGAAAAATCAAAACGAATTCTTTCTTGAGTAATATTTGCTCCGCGCTGGCTAACATGAGGCCCCAAGATTCTTCTTAAAGATTCAAGCATTAAATGGGCTGCCGTATGATACTTAATTGTTTTTTCTGATTGATCGCCTAGACCCCCTTTAAACTTTTTGTTTGCTCCTAAACGAGAAAGTTCTTGGTGTTTTCTAAATTCTTCAGTAAAGCCAGCAAGATCAACAGGTGCCGCGTGTTCTTTGGCTAGTTCTACCGTTATCTCTACAGGAAAACCGTAGGTCTGGAAAAGATCAAAAGCATCCTTTCCCGATATTTTATTAAGATTTTTCGTTAATAATATTTGATTGAACTTCTTTATCCCTTTTTCTAAGGTTTTCCCAAATTTATCCTCTTCTTTGCTTAACTCTTCATAAATAATTTTTTCGTTTTCTTTTAGCTTCGGATAAACCACCCCCATTATCATAATAACTTCTTGAGCAATTTGGGAGGTAAATTTTCCATTTATCCCTAAATTGCGGCCATGTCTTATCGCTCTTCTGATAAGTCTCCTCGCGATATATCCGCGATCAATGTTTGAAGGCTCTATTTGCTCCGCCAAAACAAAGGTTGCCGCCCTTATGTGGTCAGCGATAATTCTAACGGACTTTATTTTTTCGTCCGAATTATCGGACGCTAGCTCTTTAATCTTTAATACTATTGTTTCAAATAAATCAGTCTCAAAAACTGAATTTTTACCTTGTGAAAACATGGCTTGACGTTCTAGCCCAATACCGACATCGACATTTTTTTGATCTAGTTTTTCAAATTTACCTTCAACATTTTTGAAGTATTCCATAAAAACATTATTGCCAATCTCAATAAATTTTCCACAATCACACGCTGGGTTGCAATCTTTACTACACTTTTTTTGCCCCGTATCAATAAACATTTCAGTATCTGGTCCACATGGTCCGGTTTCAGACGCGGGTCCCCACCAGTTTTCTTTTTTTCCAAACTTATAAATTCTTTTTTTTGGAATACCAATATCCTTTTCCCAGGTATTAAATGATTCTTCATCGAAAGGAGCATCCTCGTCGCCAGCGAATACTGTTATATATATATTATCCTTATTAAAACCCAGAACCTTGGTATAAAAATCAAAAGTATACCGAATAGATTCTTTTTTAAAGTAATCACCTAAAGACCAATACCCGAGCATTTCAAAAAAAGTAAGGTGTGACGAATCTCCAACCTCGTCGATATCATTAGTTCTTAAACATATTTGTGAGTTTACAATTCTCTTACCGAAAGGGTGTCTCTCACCAATTAAGTACGGCACAAGAGGATGCATGCCTGCCGTTGTGAAAAGAACTGATGGATCATTTTGTGGAACGACAGGATATGACGGAATCGACTTGTGTCCATTTGCCTCAAAATATTTTATAAATTTCTCTCTAATTTCATTTGAAGTCATGGTCGTATTGTAGCGAAAAAACCCTTATTGTTCAATAAAAGAAAGAAGCGCCGCTCCCAAGCCTGTTATGGTTTGGTTTCGACGCTTCTACGCGAACATGTATATAATTTCAATCACTGAATGCCTCCCTGATGGCATTTTGGATTGCGTGGTGGGTGAAAACAGTCGATTTGTGAACTAGCATAACTATTAGCGAACGGAAATCACCATCCGTCAGAATGCCGTATGACTCAAGCTTTGCTTCAGCTTCATTTATTGTCTCCATAAGCACTTTGCCTTTTAGTGCAAATTCTGATCCTTTCAGGGTATAGCAAATATGTCGATACTCAACCATAGAAATCAGGCAGCTTCGAAGCGTTTTCTTTACCTCTTCAAAATCGTTACTTGCAAGGCCTTTCCCTAGAAAAATATTTTGAATATGGGCTATTTCAGTTTCTGAAAAAACGTTAACTTGGCCTTTTACTGACTGTGCCATTGTTCTCACCTCCTCTAAAATGTCAAGTTGCTGTCCGCGCAATTGAAGAATAATTCTATTCTAACATACATAGTATGTCAACAATAATCAGCCAGCAATGATGCCACCCCCCAGCACAACATCGTTTAAGTAAAACACAACTGATTGGCCAGGCGATATTGCTCTTTGGGGTGTGGCCAAATATACTTTTATCTTGTTATTATACTCTTCTATCTGGCAACCAGTTTCTTCTGATTGATAGCGAATTCTGGTTTTACAATTAAACGGGAAGGTCGGTATTTTTTTACTAACCCAAACTATTTTCTCTGCTACTAACTCATTCGTAAATAAATTTATTTCTGGTCCAATAACTAATTCGTTCGTTTTTCTATCACTTCGTATAACAAACATCGGCTCTTTAAAGCCTCCACCCAAACCCTTTCGTTGGCCAATTGTATATAAAGCTAATCCCTCGTGTTTTCCTAGTTTTTTGCCCTTTAAATCTACAATCGATCCTGACTTTTGTTTTATTCTAGATTTTAAAAACTCTTCAACGGTATTTGATATAAAGCATATATCTTGTGATTCTTTTTTATAGGCAGTCACCAAATCATATTTTTTTGCGATTTTCCGAACATTGAGTTTTGTCATTTTTCCAAGAGGAAATAGAATGGATTGTAATTTTTCCTGGGGTAGATCGTATAAAAAATATGACTGATCTTTGCCGCTATCAATTCCTTTTAGAAGCTTGTATTCTTGCCCATTATTTTCAATTTGTGCATAATGACCTGTTGCGACATAATTAATCCCATATTCTCGGGCTTTTTTGATTAATAAATCAAACTTAATGTATTTATTACATCTAACACACGGGTTTGGAGTCCTTCCTTCGTCATATTCTGTAATAAAATTATTAATCACTTCTTTTTTAAATTCTTTTTCAGCGTTAATCACATAATGAGCTATCCCTAACTTGTTACAAACCGTTTTCGCATCTTCTATTGAGTCTAATGAACAACAACTTTTTTTATTTTCAGTATCTTGATAGCAAAAAAGTTTCATGGTTAAACCAATGACGTTATTTTTACCATATTTATTCGTCATAATAACAGCGGCTACGGAAGAATCAACTCCTCCTGACATGGCTACAGCCACTTTAATCTTATTGCCGCTCTCTATATTCATTTTCAAAGAAACAACCCGTAGAAATTCTTTAATATTTCTCCAAAAGTGAGAAATCTAGCGTTGGCATTCTCCCACCAATTTTTTTTTGCCCAGGTTTGATCTTTGGCAGAATGATTAATAATAACAAAGTCTTTTCCCAAAACAGTTTTAAAATCACTAAATGCCCGCCTTTGATGATATGGCGAAGTTATTAAGATAATGCTTTTTATATCATTGGTCTTTATCAGCTCACTAACATATTCGGCGTTTTGGTTCGTTGTTTTAGAATCCTCTTCAATTAAGATACTCTCTGATTCCACCCCTTTTCTTATCGCAATCCTTTTCATAGCAAGAGCATTTGAAACATCTCCGCTGGCAGCCGCTCCCGAAAATATTATTTTCGGCGCCCATTTTTGTAAATAAAGTTTTACCCCTTCTGAAACCCTGGCATCAGTGTCTCCACCCGATATAACAACAATTGCGTCAGTTTTTTTTAATTCATTCTGTGGTGATAAATAAAATGAAATAGCCAAAGGGATCAAAATAATCAATGCCAAAGCAATACAAACAGCTATAAATAATTTCTTAATCATCAATTTGTAAATTCTTGCGAAAACATTTCTCCGTACATACCACCACTCATACAGCCTATCCCAACTTTCTGAAAGTCTGGCGTCAAAATATTGGCTTTATGCCCTGGGCTATTCATGAGCCCGTTATGAGCAATGTCAACATCTGGAGCAAGTGCTAAATTTTCTCCTGCTTGCATATATACAATTCCGGCTTTGTCCATTCGATCAAAGGGCGTCAATCCTTCAGGTGTGTTATGGGCAAAATAGCCTTTCTGAAACATATCAGTTGAATGATTTCGTGCCACGTCTCGAAGTTTTTCGTCCATAACGAGAGGTTTAAACCCCCTCGTTGTTCTCTCGAGATTCACTAGTTCCAACATTTTATTTTCGCTCTTTTCGCATACTTTTGGATTTGCCACTGTAAAGCCCAGGTCTATCGATTCGTTGCTTTGAGGTTTAACTGTTAAGAATGTTATGGTGTCATTAATGCTTTGACCAAATATTTTCTCGATATACCCCTCAATCACAGGTGAAGTCTTGACTATGGGTCCACCAATCCAAGATTCAGTTATGCTCATTTTTGATCTACCCGGTAAGGGCAATATCAGTAAAAGGGTCAGAAATATCCATATAAACAATGCACCCCTAATCATGGCTGGAATAAAACCAAAATAACGATTTAGCTTAGAATTTCTAACTTTTTCTGGAATTTTGTCATAAAAAATAACAAATAATACATAATAGATAACTTCCACAACAAACCAAATCGAGAAAAAAGCAATTGCGTTTGAAAAACCACTTGCTATATGAACATAATTTAAAATAAACTGACCCAATTCACGATAAAAAGCAAAAGATAGAAGTAGAGCAATAATAAAAACCGATAAGTCCAGAGATTGTCGAATAAACCCCCGCCAATATCCGATTAACGTGAAAACAAGTAAGGTAATAATAATAACTATATCAACCCAGTTCATGTTTAATTATTCTAGCAGATTTTTATAATTTTTTGAATTTTAATAAAAGCGAGTTTGAGACAACCGAGACACTCGAGAGGGCCATCGCTAAGCCAGCAATCTCAGGACGTAGCAAAAGACCAAAAAACGGGTAAAATAAACCAGCTGCAATGGGTATACCAATAATGTTATAAAAAAATGCCCAAAATAAATTCTGCCTTATCTTTCTTAAAGTAAATTTCGATATCCTTATAGCGGAGAGAACATCTTCCAAGTTGTCTTTAATTAATACTATGTCTCCTGCCTCTATTGCGATATCTGTCCCCCCGCCGAGAGCAATCCCAACGTCGGCTTTTGTTAAAGCGACTGAATCGTTAATGCCGTCACCAACCATGGCGACAATATTCCCGCGTTCTTGTAATTTAGATACTTCATCTGCTTTATCTTGTGGTAAAACCTCGGCTAATACTTCTGTAATTCCCACTTTGTGAGCGATGGCGTCTGCGGCTATGTAATTATCACCAGTGATCATAATAGATTTAATCCCCATCATTTTCAGCGCCTTAATTGTTTTAAATGCGTTTTCTTTCAATTGATCCGCTACAGCAATAAGCCCAATTACTTCTTTATCTTTTGCTAAAATCATCACGGTTTTACCGTCTTTTTCTAGTTTGTTTAAGTCTTGATTATTCGATTCGAATGATATGTTATACCTCTCCATTAATTTTCGATTGCCAAAAGATATCCTAGAATGATAAATATGCCCAACTATCCCACAGCCAGTTATCGCTTCAAATTTTTCGATCTCAACTAGTTCTAGCTTCTCAATTTTGGCTTTTTTTATTATCGCATCAGCCAATGGATGTTCACTCAGTTTTTCCAATGATGCGGCTAAAATTAAAGCTTCATTCGTGTCTTTTGAAATTATGTTTGTAACTTCAGGTCTGCCCTTTGTCAAAGTTCCTGTCTTATCGAAGATTACAATATTTACTTTTTGAGCCACTTCTAAGGCTTCACCTGATTTGATTAGTATCCCTTTCTCTGCCCCCTTGCCGGTGCCTACCATTATTGCGGTTGGTGTCGCTAGCCCGAGCGCACAAGGACAAGCAATAACCATAACGGCTATGCCAAGAAGTAGCGAAAAAACAAAATTTAAAGTAAAAACAAACCAAATCAAAAAAGTAACTATGGATATAATGATTATCACTGGTACGAAATAGGATGAAATTTTGTCTGCAACTCTTTGGATTGGCGCTTTTGAGCCTTGTGCTTCCTCGATTAACCTTATTATTTGAGCTAAAACAGTACCATCTCCAACCCTTGTCGCCCTAAACTCTATAGAACCGTTTTTATTAAATGTTGATCCTATAACATTGCTCCCTACCACCTTTTCAATTGGAATTGGTTCTCCAGAAATCATTGATTCATCAATTGATGT
>CAZQGP010000025.1:0-2514 GCA_964593075.1 uncultured Candidatus Saccharibacteria bacterium | reverse complement strand
TCTACTACCAGTCTCATCAGTGTGCATAAGTGGAGAATCCAATATCTTGTCTGTTATATTCTCTAAAGTAGTAGTTGCTTTTGTAGAAAATTCCTTCAAAAAATTAACTACTGTCCCCTCAGATAACTTAATAATGTTATTAGTAAGTGATGACAATATACTTACAATCTTATTTATAGATGTAGAACTATCTGTTGAAAACAAAGTACACATACTTTTAATTTCATCACCATACACTACGTTATTCCTAGATTGTTTAGGTATATTATATTTGTTGTTAAAATCCTTATAGAATCTATGCTCTTTTACAGTAACTACCATTTTTGTAGATACCTCATATCTAACTTGGAAGTCAGTACTGTTTATATTGCCATGATTTATTACAAAGTGTTCAACAGAGCCTTCTTTAATTTTATCTTCAATATTTTGTTTAGAAAAAGTTGCGCCAATATGACCATATTGACCACCGGTCTTTTTGTCAGTCTTTTCTCTATTATTTGGTATGTTTTTATTATCAGTAGAAGAAGGTTTAGAGGAATTGTTACTATTTTTATTTAGTTGTGATTTTAATCTATCTATCTCTTTTTCAAGAAGTAAAATTCTCTCATCTTTTTTCTTATTACCAATTTTTAGCTCTGCATTTTCTTTTTCTAATATATCTAGTCTAGCATTAAGAGAAGCTATCATAGCATTATATTTTTCCGAAGTTTTATATTCAGTCTCTGCTTTTATATTTTTAACATCTTCGGTTAATTTATCACATCTACAAAGCACTTCTTGTAGTTGCTTGAAAATATCATAATTAACATTCTTTTTCATAAAGATACCCCTCCCTTATGATAACATTATATCATAAGGGAGGGGTAATACAACTACATTTAGGTTAAACTTTAACGTCAAATGTTACAATAGAATTACTGTCCACAGGGTTATCAACTTATTTTGTAATATTGTGAATAACTTTTCATTGTTCAATAGTTTTTGTGGATAACTTTTTATATGATATCTGAGTAGTAACATTTTATTTCCGATTTCCCGATTTTATACTGTAAAAAATATAAAAACACATAACATTTTTTCTATCTATTTCTTTAATATGATAATATTTTATCATATACTTTTTAGTTCTGCAACATTTATGCTGCTTTTTTAGTCTTCATGTCTAAGTTTTCTATAGATATGTAATAGAACCCAAGCTTGCCAAGAGTTTCTTCGTCTATTACTTTAATCATTTCCAAATACGGCGTTGAGTAGTTCAAACATTTTCTTGGGTAATTATTCACTCTGTTCATTATAGAGATTAATTCGGTTGTATTTAAGCTACTAAAGTCATATCCTTTTTCTAATATGTATCGTATTATTCTATGGTTATTTTCAACTAGTGCTTTTTGATAAGAAGCGTAAGGATCTGCATAATGCAGTTTCATTCTTTTGCGTCCAGGCACAATAGAATTTTCAATTCCATTATAGTCTAAAAATTCGCATCCATTATCTGTCTTACCTATACCAAAAACCGAATTGAACTTTTCAGCCCCCAATGTGGATTCTAATTTATCTATCTCATATATCACATCATCTTGTTTCTTGTTGTTTATTGGTAGACCTAACATAAAGTGTTGTTTCATAGTTATCATAGTTAGAAATAGCTTGCCTCCCTTTACTCCTTCAACAGTGTCCATTTCGAAAAGATTATCTGCTTTGTTTTCTTCCTCTGTTAAATCATGAACTGAACGTCCATTAGCTCTATTCTTTGTTCTGTTAGGTTTTATATTTTCGTGATTTGAAAGTTTTCTTTTAACTTTATTCAATAAATCTATATTCATGCAATTTAATTCCCCAGCGTCTATATATTTATACAAGGTTGTTATTGATACATTAAGTATCTCTTTTATTTCTTCTTTCATAGTTGCTACTACAACTGATATTGATAATTGTTTCTTTATCATAGGAGAGACATATTCATCATATTTAGCTCTATTCTCAAAACTTAATTTACTAATAGCTTTCGTTCTTCTAGAATTATTCTTACTAAATTGTTGTTTTGAAATAGCTTCTTTTGCTTTGTAGATTAACTTAGGTTTTCTACATTGTTTGAAATTCTTACAACCATTGCAAACCTTTCTATGTCCTTTCAAATATATACATTCTATCTTGGGATTATATTTTTCACAACCATGAAGTGAAACTTTACACTCTTTACATCTACTTGTGCAATACCCTCTGTCTTTACCTATTCCACACAGATTTTTTTCTGCGCAGTTTTCAAATTCTAAACATTGACTGCACTTTGGACTGGCACAATACTTAGTACTATATCTAGTTATTGCTTTTTTTATAGTAGATACATCTTTGTATAATTTTTCTGCTATTTTACCTGTCTTTTCATTATTATTTAAACAATTTTCAATGATTCCGTGTTCATATTCTTCCAAAGACTTGAATTTTTTACTTTGAGTGGTATAATTATTATGACTCATAAACAACCTCCTATGTTATTTTTTCTAACAATTAAAT
>CAZQGP010000024.1:0-13385 GCA_964593075.1 uncultured Candidatus Saccharibacteria bacterium | reverse complement strand
CTCTATTCGTCGGCAGCGTCAGATGTGTATAAGAGACAGACTTTATTGTCCCGCCAAGTTGAAACAGAAGTAAAAAAACATTTTCCAAACAAGGTTTTTGACACAATAATTCCCAGAAACATAAGGCTGGCCGAGGCTCCTTCATTTGGTAAGGCCATTTATCAATATGATCGATTTGGTAAAGGGGCAAGCGCCTATAAAGCACTAGCTAAGGAGGTACACATAAAATGCAAGACTTAACAGTAGATCCAAAGAAGATGACTAAGAGGGGGTTAGGCAGGGGGTTAGACTCTTTGATTCCCACCGAGGATTATGAGAATGACGAGAAGAGCGACAAAGATAGTCTAATTGTTAAGATCGATCGAATTGACCCGAATCCACATCAACCTAGAAAAGATTTTAATGAGGTGGCTTTAGTTGAATTGGCTTCATCGATTAGAGAGCATGGGATTATACAACCACTCTTGGTTACCCCCGAAAAAGATAGATTTCAGTTAATAGCAGGAGAGAGAAGGTTGAGAGCGGCAAAAATTGCTGGACTCTCAGAAGTTCCAGTTGTTGTCAGGACGATGGGGGAACAAGCAAAACTAGAATTGGCTTTAATTGAGAACGTACAAAGAGAAAATCTAAATCCAATTGAAGCCGCCCAGTCATATAAAAGATTAATCGATGAATTTAATATTACCCAAGAAACACTCTCAAAAAAAATCGGCAAAGCAAGAGCTACGATTGCAAATACCCTTCGTCTTTTAAAGTTGCCAAGTGAAATAAAGCTAGCCTTGGCTCAGAATACGATTACTGAGGGGCATGCCAGAGCACTTCTCTCAATTGAAGATAAGGACAAGCAAAGAATTCTTTTTGAGAAAATCCTAAAGGGAGACGTCACAGTAAGAGAGGCTGAGATTCAGACAAAAGAGAAAAAAACGAACCCAAAAGTTAGTGAGAAAGATCCGAATTTTTTAGCGGCCGAGAAAAGAATGGGTGAAGTAATGGGGACAAAAGTTGTGATTAAAGACAAAAAAGGCAAAGGTCAGATTGTTTTTGATTATTACTCATTTGAAGATTTAGAGAGAATATTTAAACAAATAGTAAGTTCTTAATAGTTAGGCTTTTTGATAATTCCTGCTTCACTTGGAGGGAGAAGCCTAATCCAAGCTCGACCAACAATATATTTTTTCTGTAAAAGGCCCCAATCGCGTGAATCAGAGCTTGCGTTTGGTTTTCGGTTGTCTCCAAGTACAAAAAATTCATTTTCACCAACAACATACTTCTGGTCTCCTAGGGTTTGAATGCCCGACTCGATATATGGTTCGCTTAAAGTAATTCCTTTTGGATTTTCATTATTATAAACCGTTACCTTCCCCTCTGAAATTTTAACTGTTTCACCCGGTAAACCAATAATTCGTTTTATGTAATTTCTACAAGGCCCTTGGAGAAACGTCTTTAGGATTGGTGAACTTTCCACAAAAGCGGTGCAAGTTTCGTCCGGGTGTTTAAAAACAATTACGTCTCCTCGATGGGGTTGGGTCACACGATAACTTGCTTCATCGATGAAAAGGTATTCCCCGTTATGATAATCCGGCTCCATACTAGAGCCTAGTATATAGTAAGGTTGGACAATGAAAAAACGAACAAAAAATACAATTGATCCAACAATTAAAATTGTTTTTACAATCTCCCACCAGAGTTTCTCTTTTTTTACCTTTGGTAATTGTAATTCGGTCTCAGAATTTTCCATAACTTTAATATTATAGTCATAAAAACCCTTTTATGGCAAATGTATTTTGTGTATAATTTAGTTTGTGTAAAATAAAGGCTAATGAAAAAGAAATTATCGATAGATGAAATACAACGAAGCGTAAATTCAATTCCCGAGCAACCCAAGACAAAAGGAAAAACACCTATTTCTTTTGGAAGAAAGAAGAAAAAGAAACGTCGAATAAAGAGAATAATTATTCTATGTGTCATTTTATTGATCATGATTGGTCTTGGGTGGTTGGGTTGGATCTCTTATAACTCTTTAAAAAATATATTTGGAAATGATAACAATGCTCCCGGTCTATTAGGGCTACTTAATAAAAAACAACTAGAAGGTGAAAGTTCTGGGCGAGTTAATGTACTTGTCTTGGGGGTTGGAGATGAAGGCCATGATGGTGCGACTCTCTCAGACACGATTATGGTGATGAGTTATGACGTAAAAACTAAAAACGTTGCGATGATCTCTATCCCGCGTGATTTATACGTCAAAATTAGTAGCGATTGTGGATATTCAAAAATTAATTATGCCCACGCATGTGGCGAAGAAGCAAGTAAGGGGGGTGGAGCAGAATTAGCCATGAAGACGGTAAGTAATATCTTAGATATTCCAATTCATTATTATATTAGAGCCGATTTCACGGGATTCAAACAACTGATAGACGCTGTTGGGGGAATCGATCTCTATGTCGATAAAGATCTCTATGATCCGTATTACCCTGAAGGGACATTTAGCGTTACAAAAGGCCAACAACACATGAATGGGACAACGGCTTTAAAATACGCGAGATCAAGAGAGACTACAAGCGATTTTGACAGGGCAAAAAGACAGCAACAAGTGTTAGTGGCGTTAAAAGACAAAATACTTTCGTCTCAAACCCTTCTGAATCCAAAGAAAATAGCTGATATTATTGGGATAGTCGGAGAACACGTAAAAACCGATTTTAGAACTGATGAATTTCAAAGGATACTTGAGTTAGCTAAGCTAGTTGATACAAAGAAGATTATTAATAAGGTTTTTGATACTGGAACAGATGGTTTATTAATGAACGGCTATGGTATTACGCCAGCTTCGGCCGGATCAACCCTAATTCCTAAGGCTGGGCTTGGTAATTATACTGAGCTTAGAGCTGCTACAAAAAATATTTTTGAAAGCCCTGGCATAAAATCAGAATTAGCAAAAATTGGAGTTTATAATGGTACAAACACGTCTGGGCTTGCTACAACCGTAGGAAATACTTTAAAAACTTCTGGATATAATGTGATCGATATCGGTTCAGCGGCGACGACGACACAATCCCAAACCATTCTTTACGATTATACGAATGGTGCAAAAGCCGCCACGATAAGTTCTCTAGAGCAACTATTTAAGGTTACGGCAATAAAAAAAGACGGTTCGACTGGAAATGATGTTGAAGTTATTCTGGGCCTCGATTATAAAGGGTAAAATATGAATATTTTACAAAAAAGATCTCTCATACTTAGTCTTGTACTCGCCTTTCAGTATGGGGTCTTAGTTCAATTTCCCGAAACTTTGATTATTTTAATGTTTTGTATGCCGCTTACCTTAATAGCGGGCATGATTTATATATTTGGACTAAGAATAAAGAAAGCTGAATTACTCTCAAATCTCAAGTTTTTAATCCTTCCTGCTTTGTTTAATTTTGGCGCTATTTTTTTCGTTCGATATATGACGCAGAGTTTGCTGATGTATATTATTACAATTCTGATTTTTTTAGTGAATTTTTATCTATTTATTGCTCTTAGAAAAGTCTTTAATCTTGAAGATAGAGCAGCTGTTTTTCAGAGGAACGTAATTATCAGTGTCTCATTTTTGTCGATTTTTCTGAGCGTTTCAGCTCTATATCGTTTTTTTGTTTCATATAGTGCCGATTCAATATTTAGAATTCCTTTAGTCTTGGTCGTCGTTGCGATTGGCGTAGTCTTTTATTTAGTTTCATATTTTTTAGCCTGGGAAAATGGTATCGACCTTAAAAAATACCGTCCGTATAATCTAGTTATATCTTTAATGGCTGCAGAGGTGGCCTGGGCCAGTTCGATTTGGATTGTGAATTATCCAACCTTCTCATCATATGAGAAGGCTAATTTAGGAGGAACTCCACTACCGGCCGTGATTTTGGTCATAATTTTTTATTTTACTTGGGGGATAATCTCACACAAAGCCAGCAGAACCTTGACAAAGAACGTCATGTTCGAGTATTTTCTATTAACAATTATATTTTTAGCTGTATTATTTATATCAACTAAGTGGTTACCACAAATCTAGGAGGTATATGGAAGAAGAAAACGAAAAAAATGAAATTCAAACTAAGCCAGTCTCTAAATCCAAAAAAAAGAGCAAAAAACCCAACTTCAAAGCGGTTTTTGTTTTAATCTATTTTTTGGTTGGAATATTAGGGGGCGTTTTCGGTTCATTTGTTTATTTGGATTATAAAAGCCAAAACGGTGGAAGTATCTTAAACAAAACTATTAGGCAAAATATTACTGAGAATTCGGCAGTCATTGATGCTGTGAAGAAAGTTAGTCCGGCTGTTGTAAGTATTACCGGGGAGACAAAAACAGTTGATTTCTTTGGTAACACAGGGAATGCTAAGAGCTCAGGTACCGGCTTTATTATCGATAAAACCGGTCTAATTATTACGAATAAGCACGTGGTAAGCGAGAGTCAGGCTAACTACAGTGTTTTTACGAGCGACGGTAAGGAGTATAAAGCAGAGGTTAAGGCCCTTGATCCAAGTAATGACATTGCTTTTCTCAAAATTGATGGTCAGAATTTGCCTGTGGCCGAGCTGGGGAATTCAGATACTCTGCAGGTTGGTCAGTCTGTAGTCGCAATTGGCAATGCTCTCGGTCAATATCAAAACTCAGTTACAACTGGGGTAATTAGCGCAATAGGTAGAGCCATCGAGGCAGGTGATAGCTCAAGTAGCGGTTCAGAATCACTTGAGAACGTTATCCAAACTGATGCGGCGATTAATCCTGGTAATTCAGGTGGGCCATTAGTAAATTTAGCTGGTCAGGTAATTGGAATAAACACTGCGATAGATCAGAATGGGCAATCTATTGGCTTTGCAATACCAATTAATACAGCCAAAACAGACGTTGAAAGCGTTATAACAAAAGGGAAGATAATTCGACCGATGCTGGGAGTTAGGTATATCCCAATTACAAAGGAGTTCGCGACAAGTAATAATCTGCCAGTTTCTGAGGGGGCGTTTATTTATGGTAGCAGAACTGAGTTGGGAGTTATTCCTGGTGGACCAGCCGCTAAGGCTGGTTTGGAAAACGGCGATATAATCACAAAAATTGGTGAGAATAAAATCACAAGTACAAGTTCTTTATCAAGCATAATTTCAAAATATAGCGTTGGTGAAAAAGTAAAAATAACCTATATCCGGGACGGTAAAACGCAAACTACCGACGTCACCCTAACAGAATCTAAATAAAAGCAAGGACATAGAAGAATCTTGTTTAACCAAGATCCTTTAGGGCTTCAATTCGATCGGTTTCGATTAATCTATCAAGCATCTCGTCGATATTCCCCGACATAAATGTTGGGAGATTATGAAGAGAAAAGTTAATACGATGATCAGTAATTCTATCTTGAGGAAAATTGTATGTCCTAATTTTTTCACTGCGATCACCGGTTCCAATTTGAGAACGTCTCGCATCTCCTCTTTTTTTAGCCTCTTCCTCCTCCTTAAGATTAAGAAGTCTAGAACGAAGTATCGCCATGGCTTTATCTCGATTCTTAATTTGAGATTTCTGGTCTTGGCAAGAGACGGTTAGGCCAGTCGGTAGATGAGTGATTCTGACTGCAGAGTCTGTTGTGTTGACACTTTGACCCCCCGGACCGCTTGATCTAAAAACATCAATCCTTATCTCGTTCTGTTCGATTATTAAATCCACTTCTTCAGCTTCGGGTAGAACAGCGACGGTCACTGTTGAGGTATGAATTCTCCCTCCAGATTCGGTTTCTGGAACTCTTTGGACTCGGTGTACGCCACTCTCATATTTTAGATAACGGTAGACATTTTCTCCTTTGACTTCAAAAACAATTTCTTTAATTCCACCTATTTCATTTATATTCGAATTTAATATTTCGATCTGCCAATTCCTGTTTTCAGAGTATCTAGAGTACATTCGAAATAGCTCGCTTGCAAAGAGAGCTGCTTCGTCGCCCCCCGCCCCCGCTCTTATCTCAACAATAATGTTTTTTCTGTCATTTTCGTTTTTTGGCAATAATTCAAATTCTATTTGTTTTGTTAAATTGTCAGTCTTGGCTCGTTTTTCTATCAGTTCTTCCTCAATCATGGTCAGCATTTCTGGGTCAGTTTCTGTCGAGATAAGGTTCTCTGCCTCTAATATCTCTCTTTGATTCTTCTCTAATTCGTCAAAAAGCCCAATCAGTGCTTGAAGCTCAATTCTCTTTTTATTCAAAATAGAAAGTTTTTTTGGATCACTAAAATTAGCCGAATCAGACAATTCGGATTTAGTTTTTTCGTAATCTATTTTTATCTGCTTTATTCTATTTAACATTATCTAGGTACAATTATAGCGCCTTTTATTGAAAATAAAAAAGGCGCTATCTTTATAGTTATTTTTCGTCAACTAAAGGAATTTCTTGTAACTCAGCCTGGAGTTCTTTTGTGACTTCGACTAACTGGTCTTTAATCTTCTTCTCTTCCTTTTTCTTGACGCTCTTTGTCGGTTTGTTTGCTTTATCAGCTTGAAGAGTCTTGGCGGCCTCCATCCTTGATCTAAATTTGTCAACTCGGCCAGCCGTATCAACTAGTTTTTGTTTTCCAGTATAAAAAGGATGACAAGCGGAACAAATTTCAACATTAATTACGGGGACAGTTGATCTGGTTTCGAAGGTGTTTCCGCAATAGCAGGTCACAATTGTTTTGATGTAATTTGGGTGAATATCTTTTTTCATAACAGGTGAATTATAACCTATTAGAATATTATTTTCAAGCGTTCATTAATGGAGTGAGAGAAAGTTTGTATTTATCTATAAAATTGACGATTTGAAAATAGTTTGATAATATAGTATAGCTATAAAATATAAATTCACATGCTTTTTGATACTTTATACCTGCCTAAAAAGGACCATGAGGTAAGAGAGAAAAGCAGCGGTCTGTCAAAGGACAGAAAAAAGGAGAAAAAAATGGAAGCAACTGTAAAAGAAATGTTAGAAGCCGGGGTTCATTTCGGACACCAGAAATCACGCTGGAATCCGAAGATGAGTCCTTTTATTTTTACTGAACGAGGCGGGGTTCATATCTTCGACTTAGTCAAAACAGAAGAGCAGTTTAATCAAGCTCTTAAATTTATTGCAGAAAAAACGCAGAATGGTGGCGTTATCTTATTTGTTGGTACAAAGAAGCAAGGGCAATCACTCGTCAAGGAAGCAGCAATTTCGTGTGGCATGCCTTTTGTGAGTGAACGATGGTTAGGAGGGATGCTGACTAATTTTCAAACTTTTTATGCCAGGATAAGAACCCTAAAAACCTTAAACTCACGAATCGATAAAGAAGGATTTGCTACAAAAAAACAATTAGTTGTAGCGAGGAAACAAGCCGAAAAAATGATTGAAAATCTCGGAGGAATTAGTGAGTTACAGAAATTGCCAGATGTTTTATTCGTGGTTGATATAGTCAGAGAACATAACGCTATAAAAGAAGCAAAAAAGGCAGGGATCCCAGTTGTGGCGATTGTCGATTCAAATGCAAATCCAGATGATATTGATTTTGTAATCCCAGGGAATGACGACGCGGTTAAAGCAATCGCTCTCTATGTGAAAGAGGTGGCTTCTACAATAAATAATAATAAACCGGTAGTTGAAAAAGAAGTAAAGGATGGGGAAAAATGAGTATAAGTTTAGAAGATATCTCAAAGTTAAGGGAGATGACTGGCGTTGGGATGATGGACTGTAAGAAATCTTTAGTTGAAGCAGACGGTGATATTGAGAAGGCGATTGATTTATTAAGAAAAAAAGGTGCTGCGACTGCGGCCAAGAGGATCGACAGAGAGGCAAATCAAGGTTTGATTGTCTCGTATTTACATAACAATCGGATTGGGGCGATGCTCGAGTTAAATTCTGAAACTGATTTTGTGGCTAGAAACGAAGACTTTAAAAATCTGGCAAACGAACTTGTTATGCAGGTTGCGGCAGCCTCTCCACTCTATATCTCAAGAAGTGATGTGCCGAAAGACCTTGTTGATAAGGAAAAGGATATAGAAACCGTGAAATTGAAGAGCGAGGGTAAACCCGCGGAGATTATCGACAAAATATTAACAGGCAAGATTGATAAATACTTTTCAACAATTTGTCTTTTAGAACAACCCTATATGAAAGATCCCGATATCTCAATTCAGGATTTAATCGATGGTAAAACTGCGGCGATTGGAGAAAAATTAGTTGTAAAAAGATTTGCCAGATTTGAGTTAGGAAAATAAATAGGAGGATATTGGATGAAAGTAGATGAAATTATTAAAGAGTTAGCTCCAAAATTAAGTAAAGCCGTCGAGTATTTTGAGTCAGAACTTGCCAATATACACACTGGGCGAGCCTCTGCCAATATGGTCGATTCGATTATGTTTGAAGCTTATGGTACAAAGCAAACCATAAAGCAGGTCGCTAATATTATGATTCCAGAACCCAGACAAATACTTATACAGCCCTGGGATAAGGGGATAACTGGTCAAATCGAAACAGCCATCAGAAATTCAAACCTTGGATTTAGTCCAGTAAATACAGGAGATGCAATCCGAGTCAATATTCCAGAGTTAACCGAAGAGAGAAGAAAAGATTTTATTAAGATTGCACATGAAAAAGCCGAGGAGGCGAGAGTCTCAGTCAGGAATTCACGAGCAGAGGCCTGGAATGGGGTAAAGAAAGCAAAAAATGATAGTGAAATCGGGGAAGACGAAATGTACCGCGGTGAACACGTTATTCAAGCTGAGATTGATAAGTGCAACAAACAGATTGAAGAGCTTTCTGGAAAAAAAGAAAAAGAACTTATGGAAATTTAGGCAATGCAGATGAGTATTAATTTATTAATAAGCGTTACGTCCTAATATGATTACATTAATTACCTTTATTATTGTTTTTGGTCTAATTGTTTTTGTCCATGAACTCGGTCACTTCACGGCGGCTAAATTTATGAAAGTTGGTGTTAAAAAGTTTGCCTTTGGTTTCCCCCCCAGGATATGGTCAAAGAAAATTGGAGAAACAGAATATGCAATAAATTTAATTCCTTTTGGTGGTTATGTGAAACTTGAAGGTGAAGACGAAGATACTGAGGAAGTCGACACAATCATTTTTGAAAAGAAAGCCGGCAAATCCGAAAAGAAGAAGAGTGAAAATAATAAAAAAAGTCTACTTGATCTAAAACCAGGAGGGCTACTATTAATATTTGTCGCCGGAGTAACGATGAATATCCTGCTAGCCATAATTATATTATGGGGTTTATTTATGTTTGGGTTTAAACCAATCGAACTTGGTGAGTTCAGTCAGAAAATATATCCAGGAATTGATGGTACTGGTGGAGTAAAAAGTACGGTTATGGTTGTTATTGACGAAGTAGAAAAAGGTACTCCAGCCGCCAAAGAGGGTTTAAAAAAAGGCGATAAAATTATTTCGATAGACGGAAAGAGGGTTTATTTTAGTGGCGAGGTAATTAATTTAATCCAATCAAAAATCAAGCAAAAGGAATCAAATGTTAAGATTAAAATCGAGAGTGGAGGGGTAATCAGCGAAAAAACCCTCACTACCTACAAGTCAAAATTAGTTGATAAAAATGGGAAAGAGTATGAAGTTAATCGTATTGGTATCGTATTAGAAACTGACGGTAAACTACAAGCCGGACCAATTGTCGCCCTAAAGCAGGCGATTGTCTCTACTTGGAATATTGCTAAATTTACTTTGGTAGGAATTATTGACCTTTTTGCAAAACTCTTTACTCAATTCAAGCTTTCAGAGAATGTGGCCGGTCCAATTGGTTTAGTCGTTGTCACTGATTATTTTTCACATCTTGGAGTTGTGGCGATATTGCAATTTACGGCTATTTTAAGCATTAGCGTGGCTATCTTCAATATTCTGCCAATTCCAGCTTTAGACGGGGGCTATATTGCTTTTACTTTGGGGGAAGCGATCACAAGAAAGAAACTATCAAATAGAACAAAAAACATTATTAACTTAATCGGTTTTGGAGCGTTAATTACCCTAATGGTTGTTGTAACTTTCAGGGATTTTTTTACTTTTGAAGTTTATAAATATATATTAAAGTTGTTTGGAAGATAATATGAAGTTTACTGTCAGTTTGATTAAAACGCGAAAAGAAAAAGTCAAAGAAGTTGATAGTGTTAATGCCGATCTTTTAATTAGGGCAAATTATATAGATCAAGTTATGGCAGGAGTTTATACATATCTACCTCTTGGTTATCTTGTCTTAAAAAAAATCGAAAATATTATTAGAGAAGAGATGAACAATTTTGGAGGTCAAGAGTTATTAATGCCAGCCTTGCAGCCAGCTGAGAATTGGAAAAAAACGGGAAGGTGGGAATCGGAAGACAACCTATACCGTTTTACAAGTTATTATACAAAAAATGAATTAGTCCTTGGGCCGACGCATGAAGAGATCGTTATGCCCCTAATGAAAAGATATATAAGTTCATATCGTGATCTGCCCAAATATGTCTACCAAATACAAGATAAATTTCGCGATGAAAAGAGAGCGAAAGCCGGTTTGATTCGAGGCAGAGAATTTATTATGAAAGATCTTTATTCATTCCACACAGACGAAGAAGACTTAGATGAATATTATGAAAAAATGAAGATTGCTTACACGAATATTTTTCAGCGTTGCGGCATTGGGGAAAGAACATACATTACTTTCGCTTCTGGAGGTTCATTCTCAAAGTTTTCGCATGAATATCAAACTGAATCAACTTCAGGTGAGGATACCATATATTTATGTGAAAATTGTAAGATAGCGATTAATAAAGAGGTTTTGGCTCTACAGGATAAGTGTCCTGAATGTGGAAATATTAAGCTAAAAGAGATTAAAGCGATAGAGGTAGGGAATATTTTTAAGAATAAAACTAAATATACCGAGCCCTTTGATCTTAAATATACCGATGAGGCGGGCGCGGAGAAATTGGTTGTAACGGGCTGTTATGGCATAGGACTGGGAAGATTAATGGGGACAATCGTAGAGGTCTCACATGACGAAAAGGGGATCATTTGGCCAAAGGAAGTTGCTCCATATCAAATTCATCTAGTCAGCCTTGGGAATGATCAAAAAACCTTAGATTACGCCGAAGAAGTATATAATATAGTTGGAGAGAACGGATTTGAGATTATTTGGGATGATCGAGAGGAATCGGCAGGAACAAAGTTCGCTGATGCCGACATTATAGGCTGCCCGATTAGGCTGGTTATTAGCCACAAAACTTGTGAAGAAAATAAAATTGAAATAAAAATACGCCAATCTACAAAAGTAGATTTGGTCAAGAAAGAGTGTTTAATAGAAGAGATAAACAAGATTTTAAGGTAAAAAATGCTAAATAAGTTTTTTGGTTACTTTTCACACGACATTGGCATCGACCTGGGGACTGCTAATACTCTTGTCTATGTCAAAGGCCGAGGAATTGTGATTAACGAACCTTCAGTCGTTGCTTTGAACATTAAGACTAAACAGATATTGGCCATTGGTGAAGAAGCGAAGAAAATGGTGGGGAAAACTCCCAGCAATATTGTCGCAAGAAGACCATTAGTTGATGGGGTTGTGAGTGATTTTGAAATAACTGAACAGATGCTTAAATACTTTATACAGAAAGTCCACAAAGAAAAATTTACGTTGTTGCCGAGACCTCGGGTCGTAATCGGCATACCATCAGGCGTGACAGAAGTTGAAAAAAGAGCGGTCGAGGATGCTACAATGAATGCTGGTGCGAGATTGGCATTTTTAATCGAGGAGCCAATGGCAGCCGCTATCGGAGCGAGATTGCCTGTTCAAGATGCAGCTGGATCTTTGATTGTCGACATCGGGGGAGGAACAACTGAAGTTGCTGTTATCTCTTTGGGTGGAATTGTGGCTTCGCGTTCGCTGAGAATTGCCGGAGACGAACTTAACGATGATATTATCCAGTTTGCTAAAGATGAGTACAACCTTCTTTTGGGTGAGAGAACTGCCGAGGATATCAAAATAAACATTGGCTCTGCCTATCCTATGAAAGAAAGGCTCGAAGCGATTATGAGAGGAAGAGATCTAGTTACTGGCCTTCCAAAAGCAATCACAGTTGACAGTGACCAAATAAGACAAGCTTTATCAAAATCTGTTATGGACATAGTTGAATCTGTTAAGATGACGATTGAAGAGACGCCACCTGAATTAATTGCTGACATTATGGATAAAGGTGTTGTTTTGGCTGGAGGTGGGGCCTTACTTCGAGGGTTAGATAAATTAATTAGCGTGAATACAAAAATGCCAGTCCATATCGCGGATGATCCATTGACTAGTGTTGTTCGAGGCGCTGGACTAGTACTTGAGGACATAGATGTATTGAAGGAGGTTCTTGTTACAACACAGTACGAGAAATCACCCCGACTTGGTCGATAGGGCCAATCTATGAAAAGAAAAACAATCACAACTTTTCTAATATTGTGTGTTATTGTGATAGGTATTTTTGGCGTCGACAAGTTCGCTAATTTGGGTATTACAACTAAAACGGTTTCGTATATTTCCCCCATTGGTATTGTTTTCTCTGATATTGGTTCCGGGATTACCTCCTTTTTCGGCAACATTACCAAGGTTGGCACTCTCCAAAAAGAAAATAAAGACTTAAACGATCGTTTAAGTGCATCATTGATCGAGATATCGCGTTTAAGTGCAGGACAAAAAGAAAACGAATCATTAAAGAATGATTTAAACTTTAAAAAAAGTCACAATTTCGATCTACTTGGCGCCAGCGTTATATATTTTGATCCAAATAATATTAGAGAGACAATCACGATCGATGTTGGTGGAAAAGATGGCATTAAAGCTGGAGATGTTGTTCTCTCACAAGGTTTTCTAGTCGGAAAAATCAAAAGCATAACCGACCATACGGCAAAAGTTATCTTAATCACCGATCCTGAAAGCGCGACTCCGGCTATGATTGTTGATAAAAACGTATCTGGAATTGTTAAAGGCAAGATCGGCAGTGGCTTAACTTTTGACCAGGTGCCACAGAACGATAAAGTCAACACTGGTGATTTAATTTCAACTAGCGGTTTAGGGGGCGAATATCCTAAGGGTCTTTTGATGGGAAAAACTGAAAGCGTCCAAAGGGTATCTGGTTCGATCTTTCAGGCGATAGAAGTTCACCCAATGATTGATCTAAATAAGTTAGAACGGGTGATGGTTATAAAAGGCTAAAATGGTATATATTGTTAGTTTATTAATAGTTATACTGCTCTCTTTTCTAGAATTATCTTTTTTGCCTTACTTTTCCGTCTTGAATATCAGTATTTTTATTGTGTTGCCGTTCTTGGTTGCCTCGTCAGTCAAGAGCCGTGATTATTTTGTGATAATTATAGCTTTAGTTGCAGGCATAATGTT
>CAZQGP010000023.1:0-3578 GCA_964593075.1 uncultured Candidatus Saccharibacteria bacterium | reverse complement strand
GTACTTAAGAATAAACATATAAGGACAAAGAATTTTTACGTACGGGGCTATCACCCTCTATGGCCGTCCTTTCCAGGCTCGTTCCACTAACTCTTTGTTTTGTAACCTTACTCGAGATTTACGGTTCTCGATAACAGCGTTTAGAATAAAAATACTCCATTGCTGAAATAAATTTATTCTAGACCCTGCACTCTATCTAAACAGAGTATGTTCACCTTGCAACCCTCTTTACACAACGCCCGTAAGCTTTAACATGTAAAAAGTTTAGGCTTTGCCGCTTTCGCTCGCCACTACTTACGGCATATCGTTTGATTTCTTTTCCTGCGGCTACTTAGATGTTTCAGTTCACCGCGTACCCTACATTAACCTATGTATTCAGTTAATGTTAACTGGACATGACTCCAGCTGGATTGCTCCATTCGGACATCCCCGGCTCAAAGCTTGTTTGGCAGCTCCCCGAGGCTTATCGCAGCCTACTACGTCCTTCTTCGGTTCGAATCTCCAAGGCATCCATCATGTGCCCTTACTTGACTTAATTTGTCATGAGTTTCTATTTCTCGTATTCTTTCTTGTTTTCTATTTACAATAGTTTCATGTCGACTGGTAGTTTATAACTACCAGTAATTTTTTTTACCCTATAATCAGTGATTAACAAAATTTGGGTTATTGTTAATCACATATTCAATTGTCAAAGTTCATTTTCATCTTTTCAATGGATTCACCACTAATGACGAACTCAGGAAAAAGGATGAAATTTGATTTAAAAATCCCGCTAAATGCGGGACGATTTTGACACATTCTAACTTAGCAGCTATCGTATTCCGCACCCTTTAGTTAAATTAGTATTTGTCATATATTTGTCCCCTTAATAATTGGGCTAGAAATAATTATAGCAACTGGATTTGAAAGTTGCAAGAGTTTTTACCTGTAGATTCTATACTCCACTAAATGCATCTCGTTACCCTCCACATCTTTTTCGACATAATGTCTGGCTACCTTGCCGCCAAGCATCTCAGGAATCTTACGACTTGGAATATTTACTTCAAAAACTGGATAGGTGATATATTCATAATCTAAATTGTCGTCCGCCCATTTCTTTAAAGCCTTAATTGTTTCCTGTCCATAATGATTCCCATGTGATGCAACCTTGGTCCATATTCCGAACTCTGGTTTGCGAGTATCAATATGATGAATACCGCTTCCCCCAATTAATTCATTGTTTTCTTTTAAAAAAACAAAGACTAAAAAATCCTTTCCCTGGCTATTCCCCTTCAAGCTCTTTCGAACAAAGTCTTGAGTCTCTTCTACTTTCTTAGGCGTAGGAAAAGAAAGATATTTTGTAACATCGTCATCAATAGCCCTAAAAGCCTCTTCTGCATATTTTAAGGCGACGGGTCGGATAATCAATCTTTCGGAGTCAATTTGTTTGGGTAGTTGTATTTGCATTGTAGTATTCTAAATAAATTCTAAAGGAATAACAACATTTATTCGTTGAAACTATAGAAAATATAATTCTATTTTTAAATTAATTTTCGTCCGTACCACTAAAGCCAGAGTCAATATCACTTGTTTCGTTTTGAGAATTTCTTAGGTCTTGTTTCATAACCTGATCGGTCACGTCCTTGCCGTCTTTATTCTTATACTCCAAACCCTCTTTCCCGCCTTTTACGGTATAGGATGTTCCTCCCGCTTGGACTACTCCGGTTTTCTTTAGAAAGCCAAATATTCCCATAGAGACTCCTTTCAATCAAATATTTCCACCACCATAATAATAGACGCTTGGTAAGACCTTACTAAATAAAGTTGTATAGAGCACAAAAAACAATAATAGCCAAACTATCTCTAGAATAAATATGTAAAGAAAGGCCTTCCAACCTCTTTTTGTCGAAACAAAGATCGCAGGTCCAAAGATAAACAAGACAAAGAGAAGAAAGACAATAATCACACCAAAGAGCGTGGCAATGCCATCTAATTGAAGTTCGTAAAGATAAGAGGAGGAATAACTTATGGCGAAGGCCAGCACTACCGTCAGAACGGCCGAAACAAGAGACGTAATGACATAAACCGGATCGAGTAGTCCATGGTTTGTAATTCTTGAGGGCGCATCATTCTCTTCAGAAGATAAAGCCGGTTCGCTTGGGGTATTTTGATTTGTCTTGTTGTTCTTCAATTTTTTATTCAACAATCTACCCAGTAGGATTAAACAGACTAATACAAAGATTGTGATAAGCGAAAAAATTATAATATTTTGTAGATAGAGTCTAACCCAGCTTTTTGCATATGTCCCCTTAACGCTAAAGCTTTCATTCGCCGCTAAATTTTTGGCTGTTTTTACGATACTGCCTGTTTGACCAATTGAGCTGACAACTCTATCTAACTCAGGACTACTAAACGTGCTCGCTGACATGGCGGGAGCTATGTCAGCACTGTTCTTTGATGATTCATAATTGACTTCGGATTTCTTGCCTTTTAGATATAGATCGCTATCGACATCAACCGTCACTGTTGCCTCACTGATGCGAGAATCAACTCTGATAGTTTCAAAGTTGTAGTCAAAGAGACCAAAGCTTTCTTTTGTGTACCCCTTTGCCGCATAGGCAATAATAAATGCCGTCGAATTATTCTGATCAATTGGGAGCGGGAGATCAAAATTATAAGCGTTACCGGCTTTTGTATATTTGGCTTTGTGATACTCTATTTTTTCGGTTGTACTATTATCATAATAGTAACTCGAAGAATAGGCGTTGGTATAATCAGGTTCGCGATACTCTAAACACTTTCGACTACTTGACCCAGCATATGGGGAGACCAAGCTATAGTCATAATTTTCATATTTTTGACAGACTTTTGGTAATTTTTGTTGAAAGATAATTAAATCTGAGACGCTCGCTCGGGGTATTTCAAATGTGAAGTTTGTTAACTGTTCCTCATTATTATTAGAGACAACAATTCGACTATAGACAACTGCCTCTCCATTTCCTCTGAAGGTTACCGTATAATTATGCTTCTGGCCAAGCAATAACTCATTATCGGCCCAAGCTTGCCCGACTAAAATCAGAACAAGAGTAACCAAAAAAATTGAACTAATAATCTTCACAATTTTGTTTTTCATTTTTCTCCTTTATCTATATTGTTTATTATATCGCATTAATCTAAACTTCCCTACTTCTTCTATCGAATATCTTTATCTTTTTTATGCTTTCTTTTTCTCCAGATAAACAACCAAATAACAACCAGCGACAAAATAAGAACAAGAAGAGTTAAGATTACGAAGACGATCCAGCTCGGGAGAGGTATGCCTATAATTGAGATTGCCGAGGGGTCGATTGTAATGTTTATTTTATCGCTCGGCTTACTTTCAATCCCATCTCTGACTGCCACCGCATATATTTGATGTTTACCTGGTATTATAAAATTTCGATAATCAAAACCCCATCTGCCGTCACTTCCAACCTTAATTCCATGAGCAATAATTTTACCGTCTAAATATATATTTATAACAGTACCGCTAGAAGCCGTACCTTCAATCTTTAATTTTTGAGCCAAGTTGAAAGTCTGATGGTTTCTTGGTGTGGTAA
>CAZQGP010000022.1:0-4375 GCA_964593075.1 uncultured Candidatus Saccharibacteria bacterium | reverse complement strand
GTTATACGTTTAGTATTTGAGAATATTATCTATTTAAGTAAAATGAAGACAGAATTTTGTTATACTGGTCTTCATACTTAGCACTATCATCGGTTCCAATATATAAAGTTTTGTCTCTAAATTTAACTAAAGTGTATGTAATCGCCGCAGTAGCTTTCGGAGGGATTCCGGTAAATTTTTTGCCCGGTAAACCTGACACTTCGACATCGGTTTCGGTCATTGTCATTTTTTTATTGTCTTTTTGAGACTTTAAAACCATATCTTCATATTTTTCGGTGTAGAGAATAACCCTCAAAGCTACTGGGGTTTTCAGCCCTAATTTTTTATTATCAATATTTATTAGGCTTGGATCTCCCAAAAAAATAAATTCCTCGCTTGCTCCTAGCTCTTTTGTAATATTTGTAGACCAAACCCGGGGATAAGAAAACTGAAAGGAGCCAAATTCAGCATCTGCAGTATACTGAAAGTCTTCTGTTTCTTTTTCTTTCTGAAATGTATCTCTAAGTTTTTTTTCTTGTGCCGAGAGTCTAATTAAAGTTTCTTTCTCTATTATTTTTATGTTGTTTGAAAGCCGGACACCAAAAATAATTATTAATATCAAACACGCAAAAACTATTGCCCCCAGGGCAATTGCAATTACTTTCCAAAGCCTTTCGTCCATTACTCCTCCAATGAGATAGCCCTTACCGGACAATCATCAATAACATCTTGGGTTTCACAATTACACTCAGTTTCTTCAATTTTAACTTGTGATTTTCCTTCATCGTCGAATTCGAAACACTCAGGACACGTACTAATACATGTTCCACAACCGATACAAACTTCTTTATTCACTTGAAATTTAGCCACTAGTTTCTCCTTCTATTACTTATATATAATACCAAAAATATTATAATTCATCTACTAATTTAATTCCGATCTTTTTTTCGTCTTAGCGTCTGATTGCCCTTGGCGCCATTGATTAATCTTTTCGTGATGACCAGAACGCAAAATGTCAGGAACTTTATCGCCCTTCCAATCTTCGGGTTTAGTGTATTGTGGATATTCGATCTGATTTTGAACCACAAATGATTCTTCTTTGGATGAATCGTCCCGACCCAAAGTCCCAGGAAGCAATCTTGAGATTGAATCAATAACTACTGCGGCTGCCAATTCACCACCAGTAATGACATAACGGCCAATTGACAATTCATAATCTACTAAACCCCTTATTCTTTCATCAAAGCCCTCATAATGACCACAAATAAGTATCAATTCGCTTTCCTTGGTTAATTTTCCGGCGATCTCTTGATTATATATTTCCCCTTGAGGAGTAAGTAAAATAACTTTAGCCGTAACATGTTTCTTTTTTGCAAATTTAATGGCTTCGGCCATAACGTCAACCCTTAAGAGCATGCCAGCGCCACCACCATATGGAGTATCGTCAACTTGTTTTCTTTTTCCAAGGCCAAAATCTCTTAAATTCAAAAATTTTACCTCAATAGACCCCTTTTCTTGTGCTCTCTTTAAAATGCTACAAGACAAAAACCCCTCAAACATTTCTGGAAATAACGTAATAACAATAAATTTCATTTTAACTCAAGCGGGACCACAATGTGGCCCCGTAAATCCTATACTTTACTTAGTTTTTGTTAAAGCTCTAGGTCGGCCATCGGTGCTTCGTCTTCTTCTGCCTCTATCTCTTTTACATCGTTAGGCTCGTCAACCTTTGCCTCTTCAATTACGTCAGCCTTCTTTTCGCCTTCTCCGTCGGGTTCAATAATTTTTAGGTTGATTCGAGCATCGTTTTTGGCTCCAATAACTCTGAGGAGAGTCCTTACTGCTTTTGCTGTTTTCCCTTCCTTACCAATGACAACGCCCATATCTTCTCGATCAACAACTAATTCAATCAAAACACCAAGTTCATCAATTTTTCTCTCCGTGTGAACCTTCTCGGGCTTAGTGACCAGTTGTTTCACTATGTATTCAACAAACTGCTGATCCACTTCTTTTTCTGGCATTTTTTCTCCTTTTTTAATTATTTTTTATTATCAGCCGTAGCTTCCACTTCAACCGCTTGTTCGGTACTTTTATCATCGTCTTCGCTAGTTTCTTCTGGTGCTTCATCTACCTTCATTTCTTCATTCACCATTACTGTTGTCTCTGATTCTACTATCGCCTTTTTGGCTTTTTTCACTTTTTGTTTTATTTCAACCCAGTCAGGCAATTTAATGTTATTGTTTTTTAATATAATCGCTAAAGAATTAGAGGGCTGGGCGCCTTTTTTCAACCACCCTAGCAAATCTTCAGTTTTAATATTTAGCTCCTTCGTATGAGGATTATACCAGCCCAATATTTTTATAAATTTTGCGGTGACTGGACGCCTTGAGTCTGCTACTACTACTCTATAAAATGCTTGCTTTTTCTTCCCCACTCGGGCAAGTCTGATTACTACCATTAACGCTCCTTACTGTTTTAACTGTTAAATCTAAGATTGATTGTAGGGGGAAAAGCTATTTTTGTCAACATATAAAAGCCTATGAGACTAATTTTTCGGCTTCTCCTAATTTAACTGAAATCATTTTTGAGATATGGCTCTCATCCATCGTCAAACCGTAAAGGATATCCGCCGATTTCATTGTCTCTCTATTGTGGGAAATAATTATAAATTGAGTTTTTTTTGCCAAATCCTTCAAAATATTCGAAAAACGGGCTGTATTAGATTCATCAAGTGCAGCGTCAACCTCATCTAATACACAAAATGGGCTTGGATTGATTGACAGTATCGCAAAAAGTAAAGAAAGTGAAGTTAGTGTTCTTTCTCCTCCGGATAAGACGTTTAAGTTTTGAGTTTTTTTCCCTGGTAGGCTGGCTGAAATTTCAACCCCAAAATCACTTACTTCATCTGTTTCTAGTTTTATCTCCGCTCTCCCACCATTAAACAACATAATAAAATAGCGATTAAATTCATGCGCAATTTGAGAAAATGTTTTTGAAAATTGACTCTTTATTCGCACGTCGAGTTCTGCAATAATTTCTTCCAAGTTTTTTTTTGCTCGAGACAAATCCCCTAATTGGTTCTCCATTTCTGACGCTCTCGATTCTAAGGTTTTATATTCAGATAAAGTCTCTGGATCAACATCACCAATTGACTCTTTTTTCCTTCTCATATTTTCAATCCTGGCTTTTAATAAATCCCGATCTCCCGAACTTACAAACTTTGTCTCTTCTTTTTCTCGTAAAACCACCCCTAAATTTTTCAATTCTAGTCCCAAGTCTTCAAGTTTAGTTTCTAAGCGCGTTATCGCTAAATCGATCTGATTAACTTCTAGCGATAGACTAGAGATCTGATCTTCTAGTAGTTCAATATCTCTTGCTATTGCCGACGACTTTTCTTTTATATGCTGCTTTTTTTCTGTAATTAATTTAAGTTCCTCTTTTAGATACAATATTTCTTTTTCTTTCTCTGCTAATTGGGTTTTAATCTCTGAGCGCTTCTCATGAGAACCGCTGTCTGGTATGTCTTGTTTTACAGTAAGACTGGATTTCATTAGTTTTATTTTTTCCAGTCGCTCTTTAGTCCCTTCGATTTCTCGTTCTTGATTTTCTAAAATATTAAGTTTTTTCGCTAGATGAAGCTTCTTTTCATAAAGTTCCTGATTCAACAATGAAGATTTCCTAGTAATTATATCTCTCTCTGCCCAGAAAGCATTCTCTCTTTCGCTTTGTAAATTACTTAAAGGTTTTTTTTCTTCTTCTAATCTTTTCAACTTCTTGTTGATTCCGTCTTCTCTTTGCTTCAAAACATATACCTTGTCACTATTTAAAATACATTTCTCTAATTTATTAATCTCTGAAATTTTGTTTTTAGCTTCTTCGGTTGCTAGTTCAAAGTCTCGAATTTCTTTTTTTAGCCTATCGCATTCTGAACGCTTTTCACTCAACGAAATAAGTGTTACTGTTGTTTCTTTCGTTTCCTTGTCAAGTTCTGACTTAATTAAAAGCAGTTCATTCTCAAGTTTTTCTCTCGTCGCTAGATCAAATGATTTCGCAAGGAGCGTAATTTTCATAATAATATTATTAAATCTTAAAGAATAATTATTAAATTTTTTTCTTAAACCCGATAATTGATCAAAGGTTTTAATGTCTTCCACCAGATTCACTAGCGTTTTGTGGTCGTTTGCAATTTCATAAATATTTCTTTCTAATTTAGCCAGTTCTTCGGGTTTTATTATGGAAGTCTTTTCTCTAATATTTTGATCAATTTCCGTAAATTTAATAGTCAATTTTTCAACCGATTTGTTCAGTGTTTGTTGTCGCTCTACAAGACTATTTATCGATTTCTCATAATCTTTTACTCGAGTTACTGCTTTGCTTCTTTCTTGCTCTATTTCTT
>CAZQGP010000021.1:0-11521 GCA_964593075.1 uncultured Candidatus Saccharibacteria bacterium | reverse complement strand
ATAATAAAGACAACCGCTAAGCTTGAACTTGATCCAATATTATAATTAAGGACATCAATCAAACCAGATATTTTGCCAACTAGTATTATGAGAAGAAAGACAACTAAAGCTATGCTTAAGTTGAAATAATCGTTTTTGTTTTTTGACAAAACAGGTAAATCCTCAGCTCCCAGACTATATCCTGCGCTTTTGACGGCCTGTTTAATGGCCGATTTATCAATTTCATTTATATAGGTAACGCATAAAGTATTCTTTTGATTGTCTGCTTTCACTTTTTGGATTCCTTTAACTTCGCCGATTTTTTGCTCCAAAAGAACCTCACAAGATTTGCAATGCATCCCTTTTATATGAAATATTTCTTTCATTATTTTAAGCGTCTTTTAAATGTTTCCATTACTTCTTTTGCAGCCTCTTCTGATTTGCCTGACTGAATTTTATGGACAACACATGTGTTTAAATGATTCTCTAACAATAATTCGTCTATTCTTTTTAAAGCATTTTGAACAGCTAGAGATTGATTCAAAATGTCGATACAATACTCGTCATTTTCAATCATTTTTATTACTTTTTTTAGATGCCCCTCTACAATTTTTGCTCTATGCAAAATTTCTTTCTTCTTTTCTTGGACTACCATACTACTCCTTTCTATCCCCTATCCCCCCTCGGGGGGTTTTAATAATGATAATCATCTCGTCTTCTCCTGTCAATTACTTTTTATTTTTTACTCTTGTAGTTTTTGATTGCCTCATGAAGTGCATTGGCCGCTAAATTTGAACAATGCATCTTTACTTCAGGTAAACCACCTAATGCTTCAGCGACTGCTTGATTAGAAGTTTCTTCGGCTTCATCTAAAGTTTTTCCCTTTACCATTTCTGTTACCATGCTGGAAGTGGCGACGGCTGCGCCACAACCAAAGGTTTGAAACTTGACATCTTCAATATACTCTATACCTTGATCATTTTTTTCTATTTTCAAGAATATTTTCATGATATCACCACAGGTTGGGTTTCCCGTTTCCCCAACTCCGTCTGGGTTTTTTATCTCACCGACATTCCTAGGGTGAGTAAAATGATCCATCACCTTGCCATTATACAAATCTGCCATTATTTTGCTCCTTTCAATAAAAAACTATCACAATATATATTAAATGCTGCATAAAATTTTCCGTTTACTCTTAAATCTTCCGAATAATTGATGTGCTTAGGATATTCTTCCGATTCTTGCGGAGAGAAAAAATGATTACAAGTAACCGCCAACTCAGTTGACTTTTCTCCGTCCCATATAGCAATCGGGAAGCCGGCTTTCTTTAGCTCTGGGTTCCAAGTTGGGTCTATAGAAACCCACTCCCCTTTTTGGTTTTTGAACTCTACAAAAAAGTGAGAACACTCATCTTCATGCGGTATATTACTAATTGTTTCTGGCAAATTAAGAGTTGACCATTTAAATATACCAACGCGTAGTCTGGCGTCCAAATTAACACTCTTAAAATTATCAACTAGCATTTTTGATTTATCTTCACAATCACAACCCACTTCTCCCTCAATCGAAATATGGAAAGGCAGATTTCGAATTCTATTAAATATATTAATTGCTTCTTTTAAGACCATTCTTCTCCCAGCTGCTATTTTATTGGACTCATTTCTCTTAATTTTTCGACAATTTTTGGTAAATGGATCATCAATTCGTCTATATCCTTTTTTGTGTTTGCCCTGCCCAGTGAGAAGCGAACTGAGCCATGAGCGTCGATATCTGAGTAACCTAGGGCTTTCGTGACGTGAGAGGTCTCCAGTGACCCTGAAGTACAAGCTGAGCCACTCGATGCAGCAATGTCAACTAAGTCTAGATTGATAAGTATCGATTCCCCTTCGACTTTTTTAAATATAAAGCTGGCAATATGGGGTAATCGTTTCTTGACATCTCTGGGTCCCACCAATTCAACTTCAGGAATTTCGGTTTTTATTCTGTCGATTAAATAATCGGTTAGTTTTGAAATAAATTTTTCATTTTCTTCTTTCTTTTCGGCTACTTGTTCCATAGCTTTGGCCATACCAATAATATAGGGGGTATTTTCAGTACCTGCTCGTTGATTTCTTTCTTGAGCTCCTCCTTGTTGTTGTGGCAAAAAAGAGGTTCCTAGTCTTACATAAAGAAGACCGACGCCTTTTGGCCCATAAAATTTATGGGCGGTTAGGCTAAGCATATCTACCATTAAATGATTTACATCACAATCAAAATACTGAAAAGCCTGTACAGCGTCTGAATGAAATATTAATGGAATTATACTTTCTTTTCCTTCTCTCTCTTTTTTAATCTCACTTATGACTTCACCAATTTTAGCAATCGGCTCTATTGTACTAGTTTCATTATTTCCATACATGACTGAAACAAAAACAGTATTGTTTTTGATCATTTTCTTGACGGTTTTTGGATCAATTCGGCCTTCGGAATCTACTGGAATATACTCAACTTCGTAACCAAAATACTTAGCTAAATATTTAGCCGCATCTAGCATTGAATGATGTTCGATAGACGAAACTAAAATATGGGGTTTAATATTCAGAACCCTATCAGCATAGAAGGCAACCCCTTTTACTGCAAGATTGTTTGATTCGCTAGCACCAGAAGTAAAGATAATTTCACCCGGCCTGTCGGCACCAATCAGTTCTTGAATGGTGTGTCGCGCTTCACAAAGCTTCTCCTTTGCTTCTCTGCCAATCATATATATACTAGAGGGATTGCCATATTTCTCAGAGAAATATGGTTCCATTGACCTTAAAACATCAGAGCTGACAGGTGTTGTTGCAGCATAGTCAAAATATATCACTTTCTTTCTCCTTTCATCACGCCTAAACATGCCTTACATTCAGAAATCTTGTCCATTTCGATATTTTCAATTTTTTTATAGTCGTCAAAAGAGATTAAAACGCCAACGGGCTCTGAATAACGTAATATTATCGTTCCTTCTCCTGTTTTAAGATTTCTTAATATTTTTGAGGCGTCATTTGCAAGCTCATTTGTAGAAATAAATTTTTCCTTCATATTTTTCCAAAATTAATGTTACCCTATAAGTAGGGTAACATTAATGGTAAGTTTCGTCAATTACTTTATAACTTCGAAGGTCTCTATGACAGCTTTTATTTCTGCAAATTGACTCGCCAAATCTGTTGCATTGGCTTGAGCACTCGACCAAGCAAAAACATATTTATTATTTTGACCTAAATATGTTGGTTTTGGTCCTTCTGTATTTTTTATTGAATCCCATTGAGCTTGGGTCAAAACTGAAATTGCCATCATACTTGCATATCCAGGATCACTGGTAGTACTAGTAGCATAGGCTGGATCCTTTGTAGGTAGTTCAACATATAAAACAATGCTTCCATCGTCCATGGTTTTTTTATAGAATTTATAACCTGACCACGAACTCGGGAAAGTCATCTTAAAGCCATAATCAACGTTTTCATACTCTTGCGGATTGCTGTTTGTTGTAAATTCTTTTGAGACCCAACCAGTCTGACCTTCATATTCCACCTTATACCAGCCGGCCTTTTCTTCTATGACAGTTAGTTTGGTTCCGTTGGGGATTGTGATTATTTTTTCAGCCGTTGCAGACCCATCTTTACGTAGATTTAACCCACCCTCCGCATTAACGTATATTATATTACTACTTATCGTCTCAATTTTTTTTGTTTCGGGGGTCGTTTGGATTTTTTTATCATCTTGTTTGAGATTATTATCGGCTTGGTATGTTTTCCATATCGCATAACCACCACCCAATATTAACAAGACCAAGACTGAACCAATTACCCACCAAAGTTTGTTGCTTTTACCCCTGGCTTCCTTCAATTCAACTTTTAGGTCGTCTTCGTTTGCTTCTTCACTCTTCATCAAATCTTCAATCGTTTTTGTATTTTTTTTGTTCATATTCTCTCCTGGTTTAATTCTACTACTCCTAGCAAAACAAAAAAGATTTTTTTATTTTGTAATATACAGAGACTGACCTCATTTCCATACAATCTTCCCTTTAACGATATCTTCACCCTGAATGTTAGTTCTATATCAGATCATTAGATATTAAATAATAATTCCGTGTTTTTGGTTGTTTGTATCATGACTTCTTCTAAGCTCTCTTCTCGTATCTCAGATATTTGTTTTGCAACTTCCACAACATAGGCAGGTTCATTCCTTTTCCCTCTGTATAGTTGTGGAGCTAAATATGGACAATCAGTTTCAATAAGAAGTCTCTCTAGCGGAATAGATTTCGCTGATTCTCTAACTAGCTCAGCGTTTTTATATGTTACTATGCCAGTGAAACCTATGTATAAACCCAAATCAATAAACTTTTTAGCCCAATGTTTATCCAACGTAAAACAATGAACAACACCTCTTCTTACTTTAGATTCTTTTAACAATTTAAATCCATTTATCACTGCCGCATCATCAAGCCCATTCCTAATATGAATAACGATTGGCAGATTAAACGTTTGGGCAAGGTCGATTTGTAGTTCAAATAGACTTTGTTGTTTAGTTTTTTGAGGATTATCGCAAAAATAATCTAACCCACATTCACCGATAGCCACGATTTTTTTTGATAAGTTTACAAGGTTTGTTAGCTCATTTTTTGCCAAAACCAGATCAATATTGCAATCTTCAGGATGTATTCCCGCGGTCGCCCAAATATTGTCATGCAAATTTGCAATTTCAATCGCTTTTTTACTTCGAGCAAGATCAGCCCCAACATTAATAATTTTATTAACACCCATTTTCTCTGCTCGTTCTAGGACTACATTCAAGTCATTATCAAACTCCGGAAAGTCTAAATGAGCATGAGAATCAATTAATGGCATTTATTTCCTTTTTGGTTGGTGGCATAAGAACCATTAAAATAGTGGCCCCAGCCCCAATAATCAAAGCCCATACCAACAATGAATTATCCGAGATGTATAAACTTAGAATGAGTAAAATGCCAAAATAGAGCACTCGGGCAATATCAATTCCAATCTCCATCCAGAAAATATATTCTGGACGACTTTCTTCATCAGCATGAAGATAATATTCAGCAATAAATGGTGATTCATATATAGAATGGCTAATGCCCCGGACGACATTTAGAATCAGAGCAGTTAACATCGAATTGACAAAAATTCTTAAAAATCCAAGAATTGAGGTTAAAAAACTGCCGACTCTGATAAAATGGATTTTATTTTTTTTGTCAGCACTTGTCCCGACAAAATATGTGACAATAACAGTCACAAATAAGGCAGCCGCCGTTACAATACCGACATTTTGATAAGTCCCAACAATCAGAAAAAGAAAAAGTGGCCAGAAAATCATAGTGGCACTTACTTCAATTCCACTTCCCCCGTATGCGACTTGCTGTACAAAGATATCAAGCTTGAACTTTTTTCTTAGATTTGTCTTGTGGCTAATATGTGGTTCTCTTTGGCTATATAGAGGGAATAAGGTTAATAAGACTAGTCCAGTCACAATGCCAATTAAAGTTCCGATTCCTAAATAACCAGCAATTAAACCACCAATCAAAGGCCCAAGAGCCGCCAATATTGCGATAATAATATATAAAGTGCTAATCTCTTTAGTCGCTTTTTTCTTAATCTTGGACTTAGAAAAATCATAATGGTATGCTTGCCAAAAAAAAGCCATCGTGACAGAACCAACCAGGCCAATGGCCCACAATGGCCAATGATATTGAGGAAGAGTCCAAAGCATCCAAAAAGATAAGACTAAAAAAGGCAGACTAAAAGCAATTGAATGCTTTGGACCAAACCTGGAGATAACTTTTAGGGCTGGATATTCCAACAAAGCTTCCCCCGTAAACATCACCAAATAATAGATTATTATTTGTTGTATAGAGAAAGTGATTGTATAGATATATATCGGAATAAAAATATTAATAAGAGCAATTACGAAAGACCGAATGCTCATCACCGCATAAATTTCATTTAATTCAGTGTTTTTGATCCTGAAAAAGTGATGTTGACTCAAATGTTCTTCAGAGATTATCATTTTAATCTTCTATTCTAATAAATAACGGCTGCGGTTTTTTATCTTTCAATTGATTGCAGATTTTTATTGCTGTTTCTGGCATAAAATATTCTAGAGCGTCTGCAATTCTATACAGATCATTAAAAACTTTTTCCAAAACTTCTTTTAGCTTTGGAGTGTCTGTTTTTGCTAAAACCCAAGGGGCGTTTACCTCTATATATTGATTGGAATTTTTTACTTCCTGCCATATTTTTATTAAGGCGCCATCAAAACAAAGCTTATTTATTTCTAAATCTATATCAATTGATTGAATGTTTTTCTTTGTTACTTTTACTTCATATTTATTTATCATTGATAACGTTCTTTGCAATAGATTTCCCAGTTCGTTTCCAAGATCAGAAATATATCTTTGGGCAATTTTTTCTTCAGAGATATCACCATCTTGACCAAAAGGAAATTCTCTTAATACAATATACCTGATTGTGTCAGACCCATATTTGTCGGCTAAACCATTTGGGTCTAGTGAATTGCCAAGTGACTTACTCATCTTCTTCCCATTGACTGTGAAGTAACCATGAATAAATAATTCTCTAGATGTCGGGAGATTAAGCGCCAGTAGCATCGCTTGCCAAATTGTCGCGTGTACACGCATAATATCCTTAGCCATTAGTTGAACATCTGCCGGCCAGAATAAATCTGATTTCTGAGTATTCTTTGGCCAACCTAAACCCGTTAAATAGTTTAGAAATGCATCGACCCAAACATAGATGGTATGATTTTTATCAAAGGGCAAATCTACCCCCCAAGATACATTTTCTTTTTTCCTTGAGATGGCAATGTCTTCAAGGCCTTCGTTTTTTATAAAAGAAAGAATTTCATTTTTTCGAGTTTTTGGGCAAATCAGAATCTCATCCTTATTAATTCTTTTTTCAATCTCGTTCTGATATTTTGACATTTTGAATAAATAAGCTTCTTCTTCGTGTATCTCGCAGAGGCGGTTGTGATCCGGGCAAATATTACCATCTGTTAATTCCGACTTAGTCTTATACTGCTCACAACCAACACAATAAAGTGCCTGATAGACCCCTTTATAGATATCTCCTTGCTCGAATAACTTATTAACCACCCACTGAACGGCCCTTTCATGTTCTAAGTCAGTAGTTCGTAAAAAATAGTCATAAGAAATATTTAGTTTCTCCCAGGTTTTTTTGTAAGCAGAAGCGACTTCGTCAGCGAATTCTTTTGGGCTTTTACCTCCTAATTCTGCTGATTCCTGAATCTTCGCGCCATGTTCATCCGTTCCTGTCATGAAAAAAACATTCTCTCGCCCAATTTTTTTTCGATAATAACGAGCTAAAACGTCGGCCGCAATAGTTGTATAGGCATGCCCCATATGAGGAATGTCGTTAATATAATAGATCGGAGTTGTAACATAAAATTTATTTTTTCCCATTGCTTCTTTCTATTAATACGGGGAGATCTTTTTTGAGCTGTTCCAATGATATAAATTGTATAACATTCATCCCAACCTTCCTAGCTCCTTCTATATTCGATATTTTGTCATCAATAAATACTGCTTCCGAAGGTTTCTTACCAAGCGTCGATAAAACATATTCGAACGTTCTTGTGTCTGGTTTTGAAAAGCCCATTTTTGACGATTGAAATATATTCTCTCCAAAATATTTTTCCAATTTCCAAACTTTATTATCTCGATCAAAGTTCGACAGTTCGTTAGTCAAAAGAGCAAGTTCATAGTCTTTCCCAAGTATTTTGATAAATGAAATAACTGCTTTTTTCGACCCTTTTGGGTGGTATAAAGCATAAAAATCATCGGTTGTCTTGGTCAATTCCCTGATGTGCTCAATTAAGCCATCGAAAGATAGCCTACCATTGGTTGATTCTTTCCCGTAACTTTTAATTGTTTCGACAATACTCCCAGAATTACGTCCATATTTATCATATAAATCATTTTCAAATTTTAGCCACTGGTCTTCTACAATAACACCACCATTATCAAAAATTATCGTTTTAATCATTCAAATTGTCCTTTTTCTTTGCACCTATAATAGGAGGAAGTATGACCACAAATTCACCTTTTTCCGTAATCTGTTCTAACATTTCAGATATTTTCCCACGATATATTTCTTCAAATTTTTTTGTTAGCTCTCGCCCGACAATAATATCTCGATCGCCTGACATATTTATCAATTCTTTGAGCAACTTTTTTATTCGATATGGTGATTCATAGATAACAACTGGGCTAGTATTTTGGATTATTTGTTTCAGTTTTGTCTGCCGTCCTTTTTTATGTGGCAAGAAACCGACAAAGCAAAATTCACTCATTTCCAGTCCCGAAATAGAGATAATTGTCGGTAACGCCGAAACACCTGGGATAGGAATTACCTTAATCTTGGCTTCATAGGCTGCTTTTATTAGAACCTGACCAGGATCGCTTATTCCTGGAGTCCCAGCGTCTGTTACAAGTGCTATATTTTGGCCAGAAGTTATTGTACTAATTATTTGTTCAATTTTTTGTATCTTAGAATACTGGTGAAAACTAATTAGGGGTTTTTTTATCGCAAAGTGATTAAGCAATTTGAGAGTATGTCTTGTGTCTTCACACGCGATACAATCAACCTCTTTTAAAACATCTAAGGCTCTTATGGTGATATCGCCCAAATTCCCAATCGGCGTTGCAACAACGTATAAAATACTCATCTTACCTCGAATCTATCTTCTAAACCTTCAAATTTTTCTTCACTGATCTTTGTGTTTATGACTTTTGCGAAAGTTGAACCATTTTTTGCCCACTCGATAAACTTATCAACGTCTTTTTCCTTGCCTTCAGCGACTAGATAAACCTTGTCATTTTCTCTATTTTGGCACCAGCCTTTAATATCCAATCTATTTGCTTCTTTTTTCGCAAAATACCTATAGCAAACGCCCTGCACTTTTCCTGTCACTATCACACTAACCCGTCTCACCAAAAAGCTCCTGGTATTTTAGGTATAGACTGTGCCACTCAGTCATAGACAAGGCTTCTGCTCTCATTTGAGGACTAATCCCCGCTCCAACGAGCCAGCGTTCTGTTTTCATTCTAGACAAGCCTAACCCACCCGATAAAGAATTAATCAATTGCTTCCTTTTCACACTAAAACCAGATTTTACAATTCTGAAAAATAGCTTTTTATCAACATCAAAGAGTGGTTTTTTATATATCTTAATTTTTAAAATAGCAGAATCAACTTTTGGGGCTGGGAAGAAAGAGGTTCTTGGAACGATATCGACAATTGATGGATTGCCATAATATTGAACCGAAATTGCTAAAATACTCATTCTTCCAGGCTTAGCAGCAATTCTTTCGGCTACTTCGCGTTGAACCAAAATAACCATTTCATCCGGTTTGTTTTCTGCTTCTAAAAACATTCTGATTGTCGGTGAAGTAATATAATATGGCAGGTTTGAGACAACCTTATATGATTTCAATCCACTAGTATCAAATTTTAATATATCCAGGTTTTCAACTTTAAGGTTTGCGTATTTGATACAGGCAGTTTTTACGACCGAGAGCATGGTTTTATCCAGTTCAATGGCAATGACTTGATTTGCTTGTTTGCATAATTCCCGAGTTAATATTCCCATTCCTGGACCAACTTCAACAATCAAGTCAGATTTACTTATATCCGCCCCTTCAACTATTTTGTCTAAGGCTTTCTCATCAATTAAAAAGTGTTGACCCAAATCCTTCTTAGTGTGTGCCCCGAAAGCCTTCAAGGTTTTTTTAATATCTGTTATATCAGTTAAATTCATAAAAAATAGGCCTTCCTTGGCCTAATTATACTCGAACAAGTTTATATTATGAATAAGTTTATGGTTTACAGCCCCAAGCAGACCAGCCACTTTTCGAGACTTTCCAGGCTGTCACATATATTTGGGCATTTCCGTCTGTGATTGACGAACCGCGAAAGGTGCCTCCGGGGTAAGAGCTACTCGCCCCAGACCATGTGTCTGGACTATATTGAAACAACCCCTTATAATAACTGCCAGAGAACGGATTCCCGCCGCTTTCACACAGCATGACTCGATACATTCCAACTGGATCGACCCCCCATGATCCACCGGCTGCAACGAGACTATCCCACCATGTGCCGGCATTATATGGCTTAACGCCTATAGAAACTATTTTATTGACTTGTGGTTTAATTGTTTCAACCGAGAGGATCTCCTTACCTACTTCTAATCCGTTTTGATAAGTAACACGAACTACTTGTTGCTTTTGTCCATTTACTCCCTCAACAGTTGTTTTCGTTTGACCGGTATATATATTGTAGTCGTTCCGTGTTTCGGTCGTAAAAGGTATCATTATAGCCTCAGTCACTTCTGCGATATTGATTCGAGTAACAGTAATTACTTGGACTCCAAATGATTGACCGTTAGTAGCTGGGTCAATGATATCTCGCTGACCTAAAGAAACTTTGCCGTTAATTACTTCTCCAATTGTCTTCCCCCAACTTCGAACTATCTGTTCTCCCCCATCAACCACAATTTTATAAACTGGAGCCCTGACAATTGTTACCTTCTGACCCACCGCATTCTCATCGGCTGGATCTAGAATCAAGCCTGAGCTAACTTTATCTTCAGGAAAGATTTCGATCTTGAGTTGCTTTAAAATATCACTCTCGTTGCTATACGCTGAATACGCCAAATGTTCTTGATTATTATCAGAGATTAGAACCGGTAAAGCCCGGACTATCGTTATCTCTTGTTTCTGTCCATTTAGTATTGTTTCAGTTGCAGGAAAGGTGATATCAAACCTTCCGAGTGATAGTCCTGCCTGTTCAATCGCTCCGCCTACCGTGTTCTGAGTCGCGATAAAACTTTTAATTTTACCATCATATTTTACAATCACTGGAGTTTCCACCGCTGAAACTAACCTTTGGCCAAAAACTGAAGTAGAATTTAATAAAGCCAACAAAAATACCAAGAATAAGAGAGCTGGAGCTAGATGCTTCAACCTGGGGAATACGTCATAAAGTTTACTACTAATTCTATTCATCCGCCCAACAATTAATGCACTAAATATTGTAGACTTTTCAGACGGTAGTTGTCAATCCAAGCAAGGGCTTATATAACAATCTATTTATCTTTTTTCTTTAAATTTGCATAAGTTAAGGAAAGCCATTTACGACCAAGTTCAGTTCCAAAATCAACCTTCAGATCGTCATCATCAAGATCAATAATCTTCCCTTCACCAAATTCATTATGGATAACTATATCACCAAGATTATAATAACTGCTGAACTTTTCGTCCGTTAATATTTTTGGCTCATAATCATTAGAAGCGATTTTTTGGTAGCTTGTGACTAGACTCTCTGGAATATCGGCCAAGAATCGGCTTGGTAAATTCATATGGATACCACCATATATCATTCTTCTCTCTGCTAAAGTAAAGTAGACTCTCTCCTTTGCTCTCGTGATCCCCACGTAGCAGAGCCTTCTTTCTTCTTCCAATTGTTCAGGA
>CAZQGP010000020.1:0-2508 GCA_964593075.1 uncultured Candidatus Saccharibacteria bacterium | reverse complement strand
TATTACTGTAGTACTGAAACTGGTTGTTCTAACACCAAACAATTCAAGACAACCAATGCTTGTAGTGTTGCTTTAGGTAAACCTTGCTATACAACAGAGAATGAATGTAAAGGAACAGCCGGAAAGCATTGCCCGCTTCCAACTCCTATTCCTACTCCAACTCCAACACCGACACCACAAACACCTGTTTCACTGCCTGCTTCAGGACCGACAGAGGCTGCGGCTGGCATACTTGGGACTCTTGGTTTATCAGGAGCTTCAGTTGCTTGGATCAAATCAAGACGTAGACTATTCAACGCCAAAAAAAAGTAACCGTAAATAAAAACCCCGGGTTATAAACTCGGGGTTTTTTATTTCTCCAATTTTTTTATGCTAAATAAACTTTATCTCCTTCTCTAACTTTGCTTTTCACTTTCACGCCAAATTCTTTACCTTTTTTTGCTTCAGTGATCGACTGATGGTCAAATTGCATTTCCTTAATCTCTTGTTCAAAGTCGGTAGTGTAGCCTTTAAAATGAACCGCGTCACCAATCCTTATTGGACTCGCTGCTTTAATAATCCCCACCTTAAGGTTTTCGAAATAATGAGTGACTATTCCTATTTTCTTTTTACTCATAAAAAGCCCCTTTCATTATTAAAGCATTAATAATTTACATTTTCAAAAACTCTAGCAACTTATAGACCAACATTGCTGGCCAGACAAGGGCTTTAAGAACTCCAACGACTCCCCCCATAAAGTTTGGGGCAGTTTGAATGTAATATACTGCAGCTCCAATAATTCCTAGGCAATAAACCGCTCCAGTCCCAGCGCTGACACTGGCTTTTGAGTTCTGCCATTTTTTGTGATTACAGCATTCTGTTTTTTCCTTTTCCATCTCTGCTCCTTTTATTCCCTAAATGTCCTTATTTATCGTGCTCATTTAGCATTACATATAACACTAAACCATATTTATTAATTAATTTTGGATTATTGACGAAACAATCTGACCCTTAGCTCTATTTTAATTATTTTACGGTAATGCTATATGTTTTTACTGCTTCTTGACTAGGGTCTCTTTCAAAAGAACGAGCGTAAGTAAAAACAATATTTACTTTACCACTCCCAACTCCTTTAAAGGTGAATTCTTGTTCTCCTGAAGCTCCCATGGCCGTTGATCCGGGTGCAATATATTTATCGCTGATTATTTTAACTATGTTTTTGTCAAAAATATTACTAACCGTCCAGTTAAACCCTGTTGTTTGGTTCGAACCTAGTGTAATTTTGAATTCTTGCCCCTTCTTTACCTCTGCCTCTGTTTGATTCTCATCGATTTGTACGATAGCTGCTGTCGCAAAATATTTGTTATATACAAACCAGCCTCCCACCCCAATGATGGCAACAATGATTATCGCCACAACAAGCCAAGTTACTTTTCTGTTTTTTGACATTCTTCCTCCTTTTTATTGTTATTACCTAAAATTATAACATAATTTATATCTATAATATTATTTGGTCTCCGGTCACATATCATAATTCCAAGAAAATTTATCATTATATTTAGAGAAGGTGTTGATTTTTTTTAAAACTTTTTTTTCGTTATCCCACCCCTGAACATTGATTCGTGGTAAAGCCATCATATCATTGTTTTTCGCTTCAGGGCTAATTGTTACCGCCATTTTATAGCCAGCATTGCGAGTTGCGTTCATCGCGGCATCATTGTATTGCCCAAAAGGATAACTAAACGCATTAATTGGTTTGCCCGTCAACAATTCTAGATCCTTTTTGCTATCTGTGAGTTGCGTGTTCAGTTCAGCTGATGGAAGGGTAGTAAGATTTAAATGATTTTTTGAGTGTGAGCCAATCTCCATTCCATCCTTGTTCATCTCTAATAGTTCTTTCTGCGTCATATAACCAACACCTTTAGTTGCGCCGGAAATAACAAAAAAAAGACCCACTTGCTTATTTTTTTTCAAGATCGGGTAAGCAATCTCATAATTATTTAAATAACCATCGTCGAAACTTACAATTACAGGCTTAATTGGGATATCTCCTTGAAGCAACATAGTTGGAGTGACTGTTTCATAACCATTATTTTTTAGTGCATCCATTTCAGATTGAAAATCGGCGGGACTTGTTGACATTTCATTTTCCATCCGTTCGTTTGGATTGTTGTAATTTCTAACATGATGATACATCAAAATTGGAATTGATTTGCTATACGTCGAACGAATCTTCGTCCCAGGATTAGCGTTTCTGCTTATTTCATTTATTTGTTTGGTTTGTAATACTTCCTCTGCCTCAAAATAATACTTATAAATAGTAAAACCACTGATTAAAACTAATATGGTCGCGAACAAACAAATAATTATTGTTTTATTCGTGATTTTTTGTTTTATCTTTTTTTGGATTTTTTCATTAAGCTTCATATAAACTAATGAGAATATTTATTAAAAGTATATATTAAAAGTTCAAATTTTCCATAGCACTTTTATTCAGATTAAAAGAATCTATCATTTATATTAATTTAA
>CAZQGP010000019.1:0-3071 GCA_964593075.1 uncultured Candidatus Saccharibacteria bacterium | reverse complement strand
TAAAACAGAAAGACTAATCACAGATCGTAAACCATCTATACCATCATTCAATCATCCCTGGAGACAATATCAGAATATTAGAAAACTAAAACCGGCGGTTTCTACTTTGCAGAAAGCGGAAGTTTCTACTTTGCGTTGACAATAACAATATTTGACATGTTAGGAATACTATATCCCTTTTCATAAATTTTGTTATTATTACGATATGAATAAATCAAAATATAATTTCACTGATGAAGAATATGGCAAGGTTTTAGACAATTTCGTCATTGCCTGTGTTGATGTTGCCGTTATTCATGAAAACATGATTCTTCTTGAAAAGCGTCGTAAGCAGCCTGATAAGGATGGTTGGTGGATATTTGGTGGAAGAGTTAATGTCAGAGAGGATCTACTCGATACAGCAAGAAGAGGATTGCAGAGAGAGTTGGGCCTTGAAGTTAACAGAGAAAGATTTTTCAAAATGAGTGACTACAATCTTATTTGGCCAATTAGGAGAGAGCCAAAAAAAGAGAATGGCTGCAATCATTTATTACTAGCCCATGGGATTATATTGGATAAAATAGAATATCTAAATGTTAACAACTATATTAAAAATCACAATATTGATGCACGATGGTTTAGCATTAATAACCCAGAAAAGGACCTAACTGAGAAAAACATTTTATTAATTATTGAAGAATGCAGAGCATTATTAAAAAATCAGTAAGCACTTCTCTTTGAAACTTTTGCGAGCACTAAGTGTAAGAGTCAAATTGATTATTGTTTGCAATTACTGCTTTCTCATATTCCCAGCATGTGCCCGGTGTCCTGGTGGAAAATTTTTGCGCTAGTTTGCAATCGATCAAAATACATTGTTGTAATACAAAGATGGTAGTCAAGAATTAGCTTAAAATTCCTGCAAAGGGAAGGGTATTATTTTCTTTGAAATCATATTAGTAGTGGTGATCATGAGTATTTTGGCCTTAGCTGTTGTATAAATCACGGTAGTTCAACCTATCAACCGTTTATGAAACTAATTCAGATATCAAGGAACTTGACTAGTAGGACGCTGTGATAGTTTCTATCCAGCCCATTCTGTAATAATAAAACAAACGCGTCGTAGTCTAAACTAAATAAAAGAACTTTTTATATTTTTTTTATTTTTCGTCGTAGGATTAGTAAGAACCAAGCAAAGAGAGGGCCGCATTGCAACCCTCTTTTTGAGTAGTCGCTTTGCGGCCTTAGTTTTCTAGCGGCGGATAATGATGGGTCCTGCCTCAGTCAAAAGAGCGATGAGATCCATCATCTTCTTATCTGTGAGAACCTTTAGCTGGTTCTGATTAAGAATGTCGCGGACCGCCCATTCGCCTCTTTGTATCATGATAGGATTGTGACCAAGGCATTTAGGATCATAGACAATCAACGGTTTGTCCCCAGTGCGAGAACCTTCCTCCAGTTGGAGGTCAAACCCCACTCTCTGGATATCGCCAAGATTACCTGCTTTGCCATTCCATTGGGCGATAATGTATAGTGGCCCTTCAACAAGATGAATCAGGGTACGGCACGTCATTTGTTCAACTCTCCAATCTAGCAAGTCGTGCACCATAGCGTTTTGTAATCTCGTCGAATGAAAGCCTGTCTTCTGCACCAAGACGGTCGTAGTATTTGACCGCTCGACCTATTTGTTGTTCGTTCATGTGGCAAAAGTCATTGCCAAGCTCCACATTGAATGAACAGAGGCCAGATAGACCGAGGACTCGTGTTAGCATGTGATCAATGTCATCGTCACAGACTTGGTTAAGAACTTCTCTGACCTGCACCGATGCCCACTCTTTAGGATCAAATCGCAATTCGTTAAAGAACTCTTTAAGTATTTGATAGCTCGCTCGGACCCTGCTGTCCTTCAAATTCTTGGTCAGCATGATGACAAAGATATCATCTAGCGTAACCATCGAGAGTAGTTTTGAAAGCGTTCTTTCGCCAGCCACGTTTTCATCTCCTTAAAGGTGCTAAATGGAACTGTAATTCCATGAGTATACTAGCATCAAATCTGTTTGATTTACAAGGTATAACAATATTTGAGCTGATCCACCCTCACTTGAGTGCAGACGAGTCATAACAGTTATGCTGGCTTTTGAGTATGAAGAGACTAGGTCTGAGAGTTTATCACTCCTAGGCCTTTTATACAGATTTCCAGATATCACCGGTTAGACCAAACTCTTTAACCTTTTGGCTGGTTGATAGATGAATAATTAGAGTTGGTTCATCAAGAGTGGTTAAAAGTCTTTTGATATACTTTCGAACATAATCTTGGACTCTGTAATTAGGACAGATAATGAGAATACTTGGAAAATCTCTTTTAGTTATGACCTCCCATTCACTTCCTTCATAGAGCTTGAAGTATCTTATAATTCTTTGTCGTAGCCACTGGGTTGGAATATCCGTGAGAATCTCAAGAAAATAGTACTTTTTTCGATTTGATCTTTTTTGGATAAGGTAAGACGCCGGGTTAATGTCCCTTAGAAGGTCTCTTTCCTCTAATTTATCGTAATCACAAGTTAGATATATTTTGAACTTAACCTTATCTGTCTCCCTGTTTTTAAGACCAAGGCAAATATCAGTCAAAAGCAAGCAGCGATCTATGAAGGTTTCTGTTCGGAGTTTCTCATTGTACAGATATTTAAGAACCGAAGGATCATATCCATAAGGATCTTTTAGATAACTGATACCGTTGTTAGCAAGATAATAGATAGCTGGTTTTAAACTATCGGGATACTTTGATCTATAAATAGAATTAATATATTGTTTTTCTCTCAGATCTTTTAATAAGCGGTTTATGGCTCCTGGACTTTTGTTATTTAATAGCTTTTGGATTTGGTTTCTTTCAAGGAATCTAAATTTAAATAGAAGGAGGATTATCTCTTGTTGTTTGTTGGTTATTTTATGTGGTTTTATTTGACTCATGTTTTGTCGATGTTATATCTTTTTGCCATTCCCAACCTTTACTCCTACTTATGTAAGGTAGGGGAGAAAGAATTGATAATATTTGTACATAAATTAAGGTATTTATTAGCGCAAGGCCTGCGCTAGTT
>CAZQGP010000018.1:0-2921 GCA_964593075.1 uncultured Candidatus Saccharibacteria bacterium | reverse complement strand
TTGATTCTATCTATGGTTTTTTTGACAAAAATGAGTTCGTCGATATGTTAGAGCGCAGAACAGGCGCAAAAATAGCAAAATAAGGAATGTTTTTAAATTTATTTATTGTCAAAACCTTTTTGTGCCCGGGCAACCACCTAGAGTACGAAGTCGCCCAGACAAGAATAATTAGAGCCCAATAGAATAAATAGTAAGCATATTCCTCCTTATTCATTAGGACAAATTGGCTATTATACGCGGTTGCAACAAAAAAACACGGATTCTTGCGAAAACGTGTTATTATTTGTGCTTGATTTCAGACATTATGGTCACACAGAACCAAAACTATTGGCGACCCCGGCAGGAATTGAACCTGCGACCTAGACGTTAGGAGTGTCTCGCTCTATCCAACTGAGCTACGGGGCCTAATAAACTGTTACATTTTAGCACAAGAGATAGTTGATAGACACCCCCAGTCCATTCTTTACTCCTATATACGACTTGCGGAATAACAAACAGGCTATTTCTCACTACTTGAATAAATGTGAACATGTTCAGTTTTTTCGTACTTAAAAAGTTCATTGGCGTCAAAAAATCTATCGACTTCATTTATTCCATTTTCAACACTATCTGAAGCGTGTACAATATTATTCGAGCCTGACAAGCCAAAATCACCTCTAATCGTACCCGCTGGCGCCTCATGTCCTTTTGTTGGGCCTACCAATATTCTCACTGCCGACACAGAATCTTTCCCTCCCTCCCAAGCCATTGCGACGATTGGAGAGCTTTTCATAAAATCTTTAATTTCTGAAAAAAATGATTTTTCCAAAAGATGCGAATAATGTGCATCCAAAATTGCATCGTCCAAATTCATCATCTTTAAACCAATTAATTTTAAACCTTTTTTTTCGAACCGACCGATTATTTCGCCGATTAAGCCTCTCTGTATCCCATCAGGTTTAACTAAAATTAGTGTTTTTTCCATTTTACTCCTTTTTTACTAATGTTTATTCCAGATATAAATTATAAACTAGCTCTTTAAGAGCTCCTCAAATATCTTTTTGTTGCTAAATGGTCCAATTAACGCCAAACAAAGTTTATTTTGATCTAAAACTGTCTTTGCTAAATTACTAATCTGTGTAGAAGAAATTTTCTCTACTTTACTAATTTTCTCATCTAGTGATTCATGTTTGTTGCCGTACAACTCTGTCATAGCGTTTAATTCGCTACGAAATTCACTGTCTTCATATGATAATGTCATAATTCCAGTCATAAAATCTTTTGTTTTTTGAAGTTCATCTTCAGGTACATTTTCAGCAACCTTTTCATAAACTTCTTTAATAATTTTAACTGCTTCGATTGCTTTTTCGTTATTAACCCCAGCAAAAGTCGCCAACGCACCAACATCGTACATATTATCCGCGAATGTTCTGACATAATAAGCCAAGCCTCTTTTCTCTCGAACTTCACTAAACATGCGAGAACTCATATTCCCACCAAGGAGTGTTGCTAGTACTTTTACGGCTGTTTTGTTTTCGTTGTGAACACTAACCCCTGGATAGCCCAAGGCTAAATGAGTCTGCTGGGTTTTCTTGTTAATTATATTAATTGAGCTTTTTCTTTCAATATCGGCAGGTAAATACTCTTCTTCCCCAGTTTTCAATTTATCAAAACTAGTCTCCACCAATGCTCGGAAGTTTTCAGGAATATTCCCCGAGATCGAAATAACCGCATTCCCAGTTCTATAGTATCTATTTCTATATTCGATAATCTCTTTAGCACGAATTTTCTTTAAAGTCGCTTTTGAACCTATAATTTCTTGTGAGACTTGGTGATCAGGATAGAGAGATTCTTCAAAATAATCCGCAACTTTTCTCCTAGGATCATCTTCATACATATTAAGTTCCTCTATAATTGCCCCACGCTCTTTATCTACTTCTTCGTCCAAGATAATCGGATCAGTCGTTATCTCCGATATAATTGATAAAGCCCTTTCAAATACCTTTTTGCTTCCTTTTAGATAATATCCTGTATGCTCTTTTGATGTGTAGGCATTATACGCCGCTCCAAGACTATCAAGCTCTTTAGCTAGTAGATAAGCGCTTGGATAGGTTTTTGTGCCTTTGAAAATCATATGCTCTAAAAAATGCGATATCCCCCAAATATTATGTGTTTCGTTTCGAGAACCCGTTCGAAACATCACCATCAGAGTAAAAGAATTTGATCCTTCAATCGGATCTTCGACTATCCTCAAACCATTATCCAATTTATAGCTATTAATTTGCATAAATACCCTTTCTTTTAATAAATACTAACAGTTATTTGGCATCCTTATTCTTGCCAGCTTTTTTCCTAGTAATAATGTATTCATAGACTGGAGGCAAGACAGACAAGGCTATGATCGCTATTACGACTAATTCAAAATTATTCTTAACAATTGGTATATTCCCGAAAAGAAAGCCGCCAAAAACAAACAGCGACACCCAAAGAAAGCCTCCAATTAGATTATAACTAATAAATTCACGATAATTCATTTTTCCAATACCTGCGACAAAAGGGGCAAAGGTTCTAACTATGGGTATAAATCGAGCCAAAATAATAGTTTTCCCTCCATGTTTTTCATAAAACAATTCGGTTTTCGCTAACTGCTTGTGATTAATAAGCGGTAAGGAGTTATTTCTAAAGGCTTTTCTGCCTATTTTATGACCAAGATAATAATTCAAGCTATCGCCGAGAACTGCAGCAATCAATAGCAAGGGATAGATTACAAAAATATTAAATCCTCCCTTCGCAGCATAAGTTCCCACAATAAATAGTAATGAATCTCCAGGCAAAAAAGGCACAATCACAAGACCAGTCTCAGCAAAAATAACAATAAACATGATTAAATTAGCCCAAACACCATAATTTTCGAGAATAATTACGATGTTTTTATCGATATT
>CAZQGP010000017.1:0-12379 GCA_964593075.1 uncultured Candidatus Saccharibacteria bacterium | reverse complement strand
ATAGAGCCAGTCGAGGTTGATATTGAAGCAATGGTCAAAGAAGAGATAGAACAACTCATGAATCAAGCAAACGAAAAAGGGCTAGAACTGAAATTGGAGAAAAAAGGAAAAATTCCACATATTTGGGCTGATGAAACCAAGATCCGTCAAGTAGTTATGAACTTTATAGATAATTCTATTCACTATACCTACAAAGGGAAAGTGACAGTTAAATTAAGCAGTGAAAAAGACCACTTTGTCTTTGTTGTTACAGATACGGGTATCGGCGTGCCACTTGTAGAACAAAATAAACTTTTTGATAAATTCTATAGAGCTGATAATGCTCGCCATGTTCGACCCGATGGCACAGGATTAGGCATATACTTAGCAAAAAAAATTGTTGAAGATCATAATGGAGAAATCAGCTTTGAATCAGTCGAGGGCAGAGGTTCGACATTTGGCTTTAAATTGCCACTGAAGAAGGAAGCGGTCCTAGAGGCAGCGAAAATCAGTTTGCCATTAGAGCGGGTTGTCGCGAAAGTAGAAAATTCTCATCAGCCAATAAGTGAGCTAGTAAGTGAAGAGCCAATGCCTCGAAACGAACTAAAGAAATGGGATTTGCAGTTAGATAACGACAAAAAAAAGAAGTAATCTAGTCACTGAAGTCCATTAGAAAACACCCCTAGAGAAGAGCGGGTGTTTCCCGTCTGTCTAAGGGTGTGAATTGAGTGGAATGCTATTCATAACTTTCATTAATCTGTTGGTACTAAGCGATTTTGTGGCTAGATTAGTGAAGTAGTTACGTCTTTGTGAGGCGGATGAGTTATAAAGCTCAATAACTCCGAAATCCCCATGACGATCGAAAATGCCGGCCGCAAATTTCCAGCAAATAGGTGAAAAATAACTTTGGGGCTGCCGAATGAGTAAGCGCCGGTCTGTGTTTGATCGATTTTGTGTTCGGATGCTTTTTGCCGTAAAAAGGTATCGATTTGGAGTGTTTTCGATGGCTGTTAAACTTTCAATCATCGTGTAGATAACGAAAGAAGGAATAACTATTTTTTCTTCTCCGATTTCACCTAACTCCAATTGAGCCGGAACGGGCAATCCATCTGAACCTAAGCCTAGAATTTGCTCAAAAGTCCAAAAACTTTTTATTTTGAAGCAAAATTCCATCATATCCTCCAAGATAGGGACGCGTTTATTTTTGTTATGTATATTATATCAAATAATATCAACTTTTGTTTGAATCTAAAGTCAAAGAAAAAGCCCAGGCTGAGACTTATTCTCAGCCTGGGCAATGGACTTGCGGAGGGAGGCCTGGTCTGCTCGTTCTTACTTTATTTTACGTACTAGTCGCCATTTTATGGTTTTGTTACCTGAGAAAATGGTGTAATGCTTGATCGTACCCTTTTTCTCTAGTTTGTTCCCAAACCAGTCTAAGTAGCTGCGGGTTCCACCCATTAGTTCCAATGTTCTGGAATTTGGGCCACGATCAGCTATCTCAATCACGATACGAACCTTGTTGTATTCGATCTCAACCCACGACCCAAGAGGTAATGACTGGTTCGGATTTGCAGCACCATAGAGAACGTAAAGTTTAGGATGTGTTCTCCATAGATTTCTATGCTTACCACTGTTGCTCAGCATTATCTTGCCGCTGGCCGTGTGGTTGCCATAGAACCCAGGACCATACCAGGTTGATGTAGTTGTTTGCCAACCCGAGACAGGTTTAAAATTACCGGTTACCGAATGGATAACTGTCTTGGTTTTTGCCATGCTTGTTGTGGTTGTCCAACTCATGAGCAGTAACACGCTCAGAGTCAGAGTTGCCAAAATGAGTATTTTTTTCGAAGACATCAGTCTCCTTTGGTGGGTTTGGGTAGCCGCCAATTAGCGGTCCCCATAACACGGCCTCCGGATTGTGAAGTTGCTCCCCAAAAAGTCCTTTAGGAGTATAGCACAGATATACGAACAGTTCAAATATAATTTAAATCCTTTTATGGTATACAAAGAGAACGCCCTAAGATCAATGACGTTCTCGGTTTTTTGAGAAGTTAATTGTGCTTAGGGCTTGTTGAAACAGGTAACTAAGGGTGGGCTAAATGAAGCAATACCGCTAATTATTTCGCCATCTTCGTCTCGTTCCCCTGCGTAGTATTTGACATGAATCATGTGACCATTCGGTAGTAATCCTGAAATTCGCCAAGGTTCTTCTTCATGTATCGGCCGCGATATCGAGGTAACACTTACCAGGATGTGATTGTCTTTAGTAATAAAACTGATGGTTTTCTTTGACTTTGTCCATGTGGCACAACAGCTTCTTAGGACCACATCACTTGGTCCTAGAGTTAAAGTATACTCTTCAGTTACCGCATTCAAGGTTCTTCCGCCTCCAAAAGTAGTGGTTGACGCTATTAGTATACATAGAATATATATTATTACAAAGTTTGTTGTTGGGGTTAGCCAGTTGAGAACCCAAAATTTGAGTTACTCAACTGGCTGCCGAACCGTTTATAGGAAGTCATTATTGCGAACGCAAGCAAGTGTACATAGTAATAATGCAAAGTCCGATCGCGCTAGCGATTGTGCAAGCGATCGCCGGGAGAGGCGAAAGGTGGAAGAGGGTACGATACATCTCGAATACTATGTACCAAAAGATCAAACAGATAACAACCAAAGGATAAAACGAGAAGAGGGAAGTCCATTTTGTGTACATTTCTCTCTCTTTTCATTCACTTGGTTTTTTTTGGAAGGTACGAGTAAGATCGATTCCCATCAAACAGGAATCTTGTCCTTGTTCTTGCTCGAATTCATAATGTGCATGACTGTTCATGACTTGCAACCCACTTGGCGTGACAATGTAGGTTACGGTGTTTATCATGTCTTTTTCGAAATAACCTTCTGGTTTTTGGACCAGATTATCAAGTGTAAAAATCATGATTTTTGAAACATGATCATCTATAAAGCGAACAGCAAGACTTTTTGTGACCGATCCATAGATGATATCTTGACGATCGCTAAAATAGGATAAGTCATATTTGGCTGTCACAATCCGAGAGGTATCAACTGTACCTATAATCCAATACCATTTATTGCCGTTATCATTTTCATGACCTTCAATGATATCCTGCATGACCTTCACCTCTTCGTAATGACGATGACAAGGTTCGGTTATAAAATTCACTATAGGCTTAAATATAAAAAAATCAAGTTCGATTGATATTTTTTGTCTTACATATTAAAATAATTAAAGTTTAATAAAAGGATAATATGAAAATTTGTATTATTGGTCCTGTCGTTATCCCCATATTAGGGAAAGATCAGAAATATGGAGGAATCGAAACCGTAGTGTCTATTGCAGAAGAAGAGATGGTTAAACGAGGCCATGATGTTTATGTTTTTGCTTCTGGTGACTCAAAGGTAACCTCAAAACTTGTTGCGACAACCCCGAAAGCCCTTGGTCAAGGAGTGTCGTTTGCTAAGGAGAAAGAATGTAATCGAATTGCGTACGAGTTAGCAATCGCTGAAAGGCCGGATGTTATCTGGGATAATACTTTAGCTGTTCATGCTCAAGAGATGAGAGAAAATCAGTCAAAATTTCTTTTCAAAGCCGACATTATCTTACATCCGAATGAATTAATTGACACTGGCGGTATCCCAGTTGTCCAAACTTGGCATGGACCAGCAAAAGACCACTTACCTAAATTAATAAGAGACTTATCTGAAGCTGGTCAATACTTTGTCAGTATTAGTAAAGACCAAGCTAGGCGTTATCTCGAGTGTTTTGATATTAAAAATCATTTAGGGACTGTCTATAATGCGGTAAACACCGATTTTTATTCAGTTAACTATAACAAAAAAGGCGATTATCTATTATGGGTGGGAAGATTTTGCATGGAAAAGGGTCCACACATAGCAGTAGAAGTCGCGCATAAAGTGGGTATGCCAATTAAATTAATAGGAAAAAAGGCAGAAAAGCACGAAACAGACTATTACGATAAATTTATCGCTCCAAGATTAGGACCAAACGATGAATATTTGGGGATGAGTACTTTGGACGAAAAAGCTAAATTAATGCGAAATGCAAAGGCCGTAATGATGACTAATCTATGGGCTGAGCCATTTGGTTTGGTCGTCGCAGAGGCTATGGCTTCTGGAACTCCGGTTGTGGGTCCAGCCTTAGGTTCTCTGACTGAGATGATTGATAAAACGGGGGTATTGATTCCGGTTGAAGATCTTGGATTGAACGAAAATGATACCGAAGTCACAGAGTCACAATTGAAATATATTGATAGAATAGCTAAAAACATGAAACGATTAGACAGTATTCCGCCTCAAGTCCCAAGGAAAAGAGCAGAGTTCTTATTTTCACCACAACATAATGTTGATGGCTATGAAGAAGCTTTTGCTAAGGCAATCTTTTTCAAAGAAGACGAGAAAAAAGGATTAATCCAATACTAGTTTTGTTGTCTATATTTTGATAGAATAACTACAGGTTAACTTCTTCTTGGAGTTCTCAGTATTTTGACAAGACACACTTACGGACGTAGTTCGTAAGTACTATTCAAAGTCTCTAAATGGGTGTAATCAATTTTCATAAATGCAGTTTAGTGATTGAAAATTACAAAACAAAGTTGCCAAGAGAGGGAGTCATGAACGGAATATGTCAGCACGAAGAAAATCGAGAAGACACGGATCAATTGGCATTTTTTGACGAAAGAATTGAAGAGTCCAATCCCAATCAACTTTCTATTCTAGATTTATTGCGATTTAAACTAGAGCAATTAATCTAAGCTGGTACTTATTTGGGAGAATGTGATGATAGTTACATATTCAATTGACGATAGGGTTAAGACTAACAAGGTTTTTAACGAAGCCTTTGAGCTGGCTCAATATCTTTTAAAATCTGTTTATGCCGATGAGAGACCAGAAGACAGTTTCCCGATTCATGCGGTGAGCGAGGCATATAAGATTTTTAGAAATCCAACCGGAAAAGTTGATATCAAACTAGATGAGCTTGTTCATCAGACATGGGTGCGCTGGCACCAAGTCAACAATCAAAGCAACGATCTAAATCTTAAAGCGCCTTCGAATCGCTTGATACATGAGGTTTGGACCCTGTTAATGGCAGTTCAAGAGTTAAATCTTGGGAATATGACTGTGGCGAATGTTTTTGCTGAGAGAGCAGAAATTGCAATGATAGAATTAAAAGCCAAGAGCTTTTCAAGCGCGAGAGGCTGAAGAATATATGTCTTATCAAACTAATTGGCTCGTTGATTAAGTTCAGCGAGCCAATTTAACAAATTATATGTCTAAAAAAATATTTATTTGATGTGTTTAAAAAGTGCAGATTTTGTTATTTTATTAATTTGAAGCTATCTACCATTTCTAAGTCGTAACTTGTATTAGTATCAGCAGAAGTAAACCGTGATGATTGTCCCAAATTCCAGTAATATACTTTTTGTTTGCTGGGGCTGTAAAATATCGATGTAGCATAATTTACGGGACACTTGGTGTCTTCTAGGCCAAGTCCATCTCCTTTAATGCTTATGCTATATAAATCGTCACTCACTTGTTTCTTTTCGCCTAGACTGCAGGAAGATCCATATTTCTTTAAGAATGTGTTAAGTTCGTTGTCGTTTTTTGCGCTTGCTGTTTGAATGCGCCAACTCTTTGCGGCCTCACCATTAACTGTGTTAAAAGTATTAACAACTTTTTCACAGCCACTATATTTATAAGTCCCGTCAGGCTGGGCTTTTTCACCCGTTAATTTATAAAAATACTCAAAATCGATATTTGCCACCCCGCTTTTTTCAAAAACCTTTGTTGAGATTAGTCCATCGGCTGGTCTGTAAGAATTGTCGTTGTCTTTTGTTGCCCAGCTACAACCGCCATACCAGCCATTGGCCTTAACAGGAATTTTAATTGAATAGCCATCATTGTAATTTGTATACAGATTCCAGTCGCTATCAATAGAGGAAATTTTTGAGTCTTTATTATTACTATTTGATTCTGAATCTCTTAGCTCGTCAATTTGTTTTTGTAGTACTTCAACTTTTTGATCATTGGTTGCTTTGTCTTTTTTAGACTGTTCATTCATAAGATACCAAACCGAGATACTAAGAGCACAGGAAACTATTAATACAATGCCGACAGTTATTATGATTCTCTGCCAGTTTATTTTAGGTGCTTTGGGTTTTCCTGTTTCTGTTTTTTCTTCCACTTATCCTCCAAGTTAATTTGTTGATCTATTAATATAGATTGTAATTCTATATAAATAAAGTTGCAATCTCGCCTTATCGATATACTAAGATTGTCTAACCAAAGCTTTTACTTGCTAAAAGATTGATGCTTAATAAATTAATTTTTCCAATTTACGAGCTTGATAATTATTAATGTAGTAAAATATTTCTATGGATCCATACACGAGAAATAAATTAAACGAATCAATCGAAGAACTCGAAGATAATCAAGTTAAGTTTTCAAAAAAACAAACCGATATTATTAAATCCTTGCCAGAAGAAGATAGAATAGAGATATTTGAATCCATGTATAATGAAAAGAAAGCGACTAGCCCTTACCAAATGTGGTTAAGTCTTAATCGCGGTTGGAGAATTATAGTTAAAGTTATACTTTTAACAACTCTAATCTTCTGTGTTGTGGCATATGGCACTGAAAATGGTTGGAAAAGCTTTAAAGAACTCCTGCAAAGCCTTGGACAGCTTGTCTATTGATAAACTAGGTTTGCATTTTAATTAGTAGGCCGATTGGGCTACTTTAATAAGCTCATCAGCTCTTTATTACTTGGCAGTCCTAATGAAGCAGTCAATTGCGAATTTTCATTTACATATTAGTTGTAATTTGTTGTTTTATCACACAAAGATTTTCTCCCAGAAAAATGGCTATAACTACAATCATTGGCTACTTTTTGGTAGATCCAATGCACTTTCTTTTGAACGCTTTTTATCTTGGATAAACAACTTAATTCTTTTTTATGGTAGTCCTAACCAGCTAACTCCAAAAATTGGGGACTAAAGATAATTGAGTTGTCACGAAAACAATCAATTATTTAGTAAGCTGAGTCGCAACTTTTAAGAAAACTTCAGCATCTCTAAACATTTTTTGGTAACTTGTGAAAAATATCCTTTGTTCTAAAATCATTTTACGCTGCTCCATTAGATTATGGTCTATTATAGTAGACCATAATCTAATAAGTTAACAGTATTAATAATTAATATTTACAGTCGGTAGTTTAGTAAAAGAAGAAAGAGTTAACTCTTTCTTTAGAATTCATGCTTTATCATAAGGAAATTGTTATAGTATCTAAATATCATTCGTACACCACATTTGAAAATAAAAGAGATTCATAATATGAAAAATCCTCTTTGGTGCACAAATGCATTTTCTTTCGAACACCTGATGAAGGTATATCCGGTTAGTTTGTAAGATAATTATTAGGAATTGTTGATCATCCCTCGCTGATCGATAAGTCTCTTCTTATGAAAATCTTCTGATCTCGTGTTCCAAAATTGATTTAAAATTTCTAATAGTTGCCCAATGTGATTTTGGCAAAAATATCTTTAATTCCTTCTCGAAGTTCAAGTCAGTTTTCTTAAGTATGTTTAATACCTCTAATAGGATATTCTTCTTGTCTGGCGGCAGGAGGTTAGAGCGGAGTATAAAGTAAAGATCGTAAAAATCCCGAGGCTTCTTTCTGGATAAAAGAGCTAGTATCTTTTCATCGATAAGGGAATTTTGAGCTAGGCCATTAATTGTGTAGGGTGGCGTGAAGTCTGAAAAAATTGTGGTAATTTCTCCCTCCAAATCCTTTTTTCGAAACGAGATTTCTAGCTGAATTATCACTTTATGAAATCCGGCCGACTCGAAGAGAATAGAGGCTAGGTAGCCCCCGCTCGTAGTTTTAGCTTCCTGCAAAGTAACAGATATGTTCTCCTTTTGAATAGAGTCAAGGGTTGAGATGATGGCATTCTCTAAATCGTGAATCTTTACCATATGAGCGCTAAAATCTAAATCTTCAGAAAAGCGGGGACTCCCGTAGATTATCCTCAAAGCTGTCCCTCCTTTAAAACAAATGGATCTAGCCACTGCCTGCTGGTAAAAGTGACTCAGAAATATACTCTGATAATATTCCCTTAGAACATTCTGCTCAATGGTTTGATTCTTCATAATCAGTTCTCTGACTTTACCAGCACTGATCATAGTTGCTCCTTGATTAATTTATCAAGTTTTGGACGGTTAAAAGCCTTGGCATATTCTACAATTTTTTCTTTACTCAAGTCGGTTATGTTGAGGCGCTCATTATACGATTTTAGGCCTATGGAGACAAAGTAGAGATAATCCACCAGGGCTTTTTCCGGTTCAGCGATTAAAAATGATTTGTTACCAATCTTGGCCATTCCATAACCAGAATAAGCTTTTTGTTTAATTTTTAAATAAGAGAATGTTTTGAAGTCTGAATTAAACGTGCGAGTAATCCGACTAGTCGCGGACGTAACAACGTAAACCATCTCAGGCAGGACATTATAATATGCCAGAGCGTATTCAAAAGAGAGGTATGAAGGTTGATATAGTCGATTGGCAATCTCTTCCTCGGATGGTAAATCAGACTTGAGTGCATACAATCCTTGTCTTAGCCTGATCAGGAACCCTTCTTTTACCCACTTGCCCAAGTATCTTTTGGTAACTGAATCGGAAACTCTAAAAATGTGACTGAACTCCGAAGGAGAGAACATTCGAAGTCTCCTTTTAAGCAGTTCATCTCTAATTATAAACGGTTTCAGTATAGTGTACATTAGCGCGCCTTTCTAAAACCATATTAAATGAGTCTCTGACCATAGTCAATAGTAACATAGCGATGATATATATTTAGCGTGTGGTGTTCGATAGTCCATCAGGTTATAAAGAGTTTAAGTCCGAATTGTCTCACTCGATTAAAAATGTTTGAACACTTCATCTGGAAAGAAAAAGAGGTTTTTCCAAAGAAAATCCCTTTTGGTAGTCCCAATGCACTTTCTTTCGAACACCTGATGGAGTGGATTACCAAGTTAATAGGGGCATACAGGATAAATTAGTTAGTGGCTGAACTAATATTTTTAAATTCCATTAGCACAATTACAGATTGAATTTCCTCATCACTAAGACGAATCTCGTAAGCAATATTGTCAGTATCAAATATTTTCTCCTTTCTTGCGATCTCCCAGTTTGCTAGTATGTTAGCTTTAGATATCTCTGTTCTAATCTCCTTTTGTCTAAGAATTTCGATAATTTCTTTGAGATCTAAACCGTAGTAGCGATTAATTATGGCCAAATCATAGAAGTCTCGATACCTGGGCCTTTCGCTCATAGCTCGTATTTTTTCAGCCGCAATCTCCTTTATGTCCATCACCCTTACTTTTGTAATAACTCCATATACATTTTTGTAATCCATAGCCTTCGGGGTTAGTAAAATATTTTGGGTAAAATCGATATCTATTTTGATGGACGCTTGGCTGATTGGCCTCGTATACTTTAATCGCCTTACCCTCAGGGTAAATTGTGTCTCGTCTAAATCCTTAATTTCTTAAAAAGCTATACGACGAAAAAACCTGTTCAACTTCTTGTTTGGTTACTTTTGAATAGGCGGTAAAGTCCAAATCTTCTGAAAAACGAGCTTGGGGGAGGTAGACATGGAAAAGCGCTGTTCCGCCTTTGAACACGAGTTTGTTTTTAAGCTTAGAAGCATAAATGATTTTTGAGACGATAGCTAAAAAGTAATCCTTTTCAGCAATCTGCAGTGGATATTGATGGTTATTACGGTTGATAATGGTAAGTTGTTCTCTACTTAAGAATTCGATCGTCATAATAAATTCTCCACTTAGCATTAAACAGCTTCGATTCTTTGGTTAGCTTGCTATAACCGGTTTTCTTTATGTCTCTAGCAAGGGCATCTGAATTCTGTTTTAGAGAATCTAAAATTACACCAAGGCTCTTAATAACTGTTTGACTATTAGTTTGGGTGGCATATTCGATTAACTTCTCAAAATCAAACTCAGACGAAAATTCACTAAGCTTTTCCCTAATCATAGAAATTGTACTTTCATTTCTTTTAAGATACAGATAATCAATAATAATCTTCTCTTTTTCAGCCACTCTAGTTATTTTATTTTCAATTGTCACTTCCTGGTATCCAAAAAACAGCTCTGCTTTGACATGAAAATATCTAAAAGTTTTGCCCTGAAAATTGAACTGGTTTGTCTTTGACTTGGCAACAGAATCAACCCCATCAACTAACTGATCAAACATATTGTAATAGTTCAAAGCCATGGCAAAAGAAACGTAAGAATCTGAAACGATATAATTAGCCAGGGTCAGGAGCGAAAGGCTGGTTGCATTCAGAGTTGTGATGTCGGTGTTAACGTAATAAAGACCGCCTTTTAATTTAACAAGCCAACCCTGTTTTGAAAGAAAGGTAATTCTCTTACCAAGATTTGAGTCGTCTTTATACTCACTCAAAAAGACGCTTCTGATCTCTGATAGCGAAGCTTTGCTCCCACAACGTAAAATTACCTTTTCTAATAACGTTTTGTCTTTTCTTGATAGTATTGTATATTTCGTTTCCATAACACTATACCTAATTATATACTTATAGAAATATTATATACATAGTATACTTAAATGTCAAGTAAGAATTTTGGTTTAATGAGAGGTCGTATATTATCAAGTTTATAATTATTATTGTTAATAAGAAATCTTGTGTTCACTTCTTTGGGGGGTGTTCGATAGTCCATCAGGTTATAAAGAGTTTAAGTCCGAATTGTCTCACTCGATTAAAAATGTTTGAACACTTCATCTGGAAAGAAAAAGAGGTTTTTCCAAAGAAAATCCCTTTTGGTAGTCCCAATGAACTTTCTTTCGAACGCCAGATAGAGTGGATTAGCCGATTGGTGCAGGCATATGCCTATTAATTAACCCGAATGACACAAAAATTCTTGTTTCTAGTAAATTAGGAACTTATATTTTATGGCGATTTGTAAGGATTAGAAAATTCTTAATAGTTTTTATCCCCTGAGAGCAATTTAACTAACCTTTTGTTTATGTAAAATTGATATTTGCCAAATTTCTGATTAATTAGTATACCAGCTTCAGTTAGCTCAGTTAACCAACGAGTTGCGGTTGTATAATGTATTCTCATTTCCTTTCCTAATTTGACAGGAGTGACAATAGGAAAAGCAAAAAGCACTTCTACTAAATCAGCGGAATAAATTTTTCTATGATTTGTTCTTAGTCGCTCTTTAATGTGATTAAATAACTTAAAGAATTCGATCAAAGTGTCTTTTGTTTCTTTAGCTTGGACATAAAAACCTTCTAGCATAAACAAGATGAATTCATCCCACTTCTCTTCACTGGTCACATTTCTTAATAACCTATAATATTCACTCCGGTTTTTATTAATATACCCACTAATGTATAGGATAGGCCAATGCAAAAGTTCAGCATCAATAAGCTCCAAAACCATTAATATCCGACCAGTTCTGCCATTCCCATCTGAAAACGGATGGATTGCTTCAAATTGGTAATGTGCAAGGGCTGTTTTGATTAATGGATCAATGTCTTCTTCATTGTTAACAAATATTTCCCAATTAGAAATTAACCTAGAAATTTCATTTGAAGCAGGTGGGGTATAAAGAATCTCACCGGTAGCGAAGTTTGCGATAGCATTTTGCTGCTTCCGATACCCATCTTCTTTTGTTAGTAGTTTATGCTGGATACCGGTAATCAGCCTAGTTGAAATACCTACTTTTTTGACTTGTTTAAAACCCCATTCCACTGCTTCTCTGTAATGCAAGACCTCTTTATCGCTTTCTCTTCGTTCTGATTCTGGTAAGAGTTGATTTTGAAGGGCATCAATAATTGTTGTATGGATATTTTCAATCTCTGAGCTAGCAATAGATTCTCGAAGGATTGCCGGAGAAAGCAACAAAAGAGGGTTTGTCATATTAAAGCTATAACCTTTAAGTTCAGCCAAAGCCCGGTGCGCCTTCAATATCGGTGCAACAAACTTTTTGTCAGAAAAGTCTAATTCAGGTGGCAATAAAGGCAGTTTATTGTTTGGTTTTGAAACAATCATTTCCATAGATTTAATATATCACAAAATATTAGTTTTTGCAATATATTAATTCTCATATGTCACATTATCTTATATATAACCTACATAATATGAAAATTAATTAAGAATTGTGATGTATCAAAAATTATATTTTCATTTGTACTTCAAAAGAGTTCGAAGTTGCATTGGGCTAATTAATGTTCAAGCACAAATAATTTAACATATTAGAAATTATTCGAACACCATTATCGAATATAAAAAGAGACTCTTCCAAAGAAAAATCCCTTTTGGTAG
>CAZQGP010000016.1:0-5972 GCA_964593075.1 uncultured Candidatus Saccharibacteria bacterium | reverse complement strand
TAATCTAGCTAAATTTGTCAGCATCTATGCTCCAAGTAGCGATGGGAATGACGAAGCTGGATATGTTAATTATTTAAAGCAATGTATGGATCAAATTAATAATTATGCTGGAAGCGCGATTAACTGTAACTAATTAAGGAGAAAGATGACAGACAAAAAAAAATTTATAATATTTATAGCTGCATTCTGTGTCATTCTTGCTGTAATTGTGTTCATAACCTCCTTCTGGGTAAAGGCTACCATTAAGATCAGCCCACCTCCCGATAAGATTACTATTGGAAAACACTCAACTAGTAATAGCCCATTTAATGGATATTTGTTTGTTGGAAAGTATAACTTAGTGGTAGAAAAAAAGGGCTACCCCAACTTAACTGAACAAATTCAGGTCAAATCCGGAAAAACAAAATTTAGCTTTACTATGCTAACATATAAAGAACAGTTTATTAAAAGCCTACCCGTTGACACCCCCGATTGGCATATTGATTATTCTAAAGAAGACGATCTGTTCTATGTCCAAATCTCCAATTCTCCTTACAAAGAATATCTCGCCAAAGCAAAAGACTTCATAGCCTCAAAAGGTGTTGATGTAAACCAAATACAAATATATTCGTGGAAACCAGCCCAAATGGAATAAATATATAAATTATGATAATTAGAAAACTAAAAATAAATAAACTTATATTACCTGTATTAATTATGGCTTTGTCTCTTTTTGGTTTTTTTATACTTCCGTCTTTTGTGAACGCAAAGATTACAGATGATTTTGAAAATGTTTGTAAACCAGGCTCGGTTGATGGAGGAAAAACATGGGAAGCACCACCGGCTGCTGGTGAAGAAATGAATGCCTCATCCGCCAACTCTTGTACCGTTTGCCCGGGTGGGACGACTAAATGTTCTGACAATATTTGCCGTATTTCCTGTGTCGGAGTTGATCCCATCACTTGTACTGACGGCAAAAAAGGTGTTTATGTTATTGGTGATAATTTAACCGTAGGGATGGAAGATGAAGGAAAGCTTAGTACTATAATAAGTTCGCTAGGCTGGAACCCTGTAGTCGTTAATGGCAAACAAGGAAGAGACATCGCAGATGGAATCGATCTTATCACTAATAACGATGAGGTCAAACAAAATATTAAAAAGTCTGGGGCGGTGGTCATTGCCTTAGGAACAGCAGGAACCGGAGAAAACCTGAAACAAAAGATGGGAATTTTGTTTAATAAATTACAAGACATTAATCCGGGAGTTAGATATTATTTTGTTAATTATTCTTCTACTAAAGACCTCTCTGATGAGATGAAAAAAAGGTCAAAGGCTCTTAGTTCGTTTGTCGATGAGAATAAGGATAAAGGCGCAATTTTGATTGATTGGAATCGGACAAACATGGAGGCCGACCCACCCTATACCGATTCTGATGATTGTAATTTAGGAATTCATCCGATTGGTTTTTATACTCAAATGGCTCGATTGGTGGCCGGTAAAATAGGTCAGATGCCAAAAGGCGGCGTTTGTGCTACCGGAAGTTGTGGCGGCGTGGAGGCTTTAAGGCTTGCCAGAACCCAATTAGGAAAGCCATACCTCCTTGGTGCGTGTTGGGGTTGGAATAACCCAAATTATAAAAACTCGCCACCACCAGAAGGTTGCCCAAAAACCGATTGTGCAGCCATGGTTAATTGGTCGTGGTATTGGGCATCAAATAAAAAAATAGACATCTTAGAACCTTATGGGACAGGAGTAATCGCTGATGATAATTTAAAACAATATGCAACGGGTAACGGGGGTAATCCACCAAATGGTGCGATTGTGGGAGATGTTTTAGCCATGTATAATATTCAGTGGGGTAGTGGTGGAAACGCAACCAATTCACAACACATTGCAATGTATGCTGGAAACGGTAAAATGATTGAAAGCGTTGGGCCTGTCCAGGAAGTTCCTCTTTACTCGGGTGAAATACGGTGGGCACACGTTATAGGGTGCGATTAAAATGACAATGAATAAAAAAAGTATATTTATAATAGTTGGTTTATTGGTAGTTATCCTTCTGCCTTTAATAATTATTATTTATCTTTCTCAAACTTCTGTTTCAAGTTATTCAAATAAAATTCAAAAAATTACTATAGATAATTCTTGGGCCAAATCAAATGATTTTACCGATTGCAGAAAAGATCAAAAAAATTGTATTATTCTTGCCTCATCCTTTATTGAAGATGGAACCTATATAAAAGCCTACTATACAAACTATGATTTAGTATCTTTACAAAACGACATAAAAAAGATGAATGATTTAATAAATAATAAAAAATATAGGCAAGTTTACAAACAAGCAGAGACCACTATTAAAAATATTAATAAAAACTATGAAGCTTACATAAAAGCAAATCAAGAAAACTTCGACCAGATTGATAAGTTGGTTTATGAAAAATTTTCTAAAGACACCCCATTTGCTTTAGTGAACTATCAAATAGTCGGGGATTGGGCAAAGGTTGGAATGATTCTACAAAACAAAAAAGGAATGCCAGCGTGGGTGATACTAAAAAAGACAAATAATAATTGGGCTATTGTTGCTGGGCCGACCACTTCATTTGATAGCAACCTTGCTGTGAAATATCCCAACATGCCAGACATTTTTATGGAATACCCTAAGAAAAACGGCGCGGCCATAGTGGTTGTTAATAAGAATGGCAAGAAACCATCAACCAGTAGTCTGGGTGGTGAATCCATTAAATCTAATATTGACCCACTCTCTGGACTTCTTCCATATTACGCAGATGCTTACGTTGTAGAATCTGAACTAGTAAACGGGCTGCCTGTCTATACGGTTAGCTATTTTAATACAAATGGCAATTCATTAGAGAAGACAAAATTAGACTTTAAATCATGGCTTAAAGAAGTTGGGGTTGAGGTTAAAGATTCTTCTATAAAATATAAAGATATAGACGAACCAGACAATTCGAGTAATTCAATAAATGTAATCGATTAAGAGAAAAGTTAGAAATCTTTATTAACAATTTCTCTATTAACTATAAATTGTACTCTCGTTATTTGGTTGTTTAATAGTTTAGTCACGCTTCCTTGGCACTCAGTTGCCCACATATTAGAAGAAGCGGCTATTCTTAAGACACTATTTTTGTAAGAGACGGCTCTTAGATTTTCTTTGCCGTGATTGCCAAAAATTTCCTCTATGGTTTTCTGGGCTTCTTCTACAATCATTGATGCATCAATCTTCTTCTTTAGCCCAAGATCATTCATCCTCTTATCAAATGTTCCTCCAAGATTTCCCATTATATTTGTACCACCTTGGATTCTTTAATAATATTTTTACTAACATGATCTAGGTCTGTTGTTGTAACTATCGTTTGTTGGTTTTTAAAAATTTGGGACAAAAGATCTCTTCTTGATTCATCAAGCTCACTAAAAACATCGTCTAGAAGCAATACGGGCTTCTCTCCTGTGATTTTAGTGAAATAATCTATCTCTGCCAGCTTAAGGGCCAAAATGACCGTCCTGAACTCGCCACGCGATGCAAACTCATTAATATTTTTATCATTCAATAAAAATTCAACGTCGTCTCTATGAGGACCACAGGTTGTTACTCCAGAATATATGTCTCGATCTCTATTTCTTGTAATCTGTAATATCAGTTCTGCCCACCCGCCTTCACTCTTAATAGATGGACGATAATTAATTATTAGGCCATCTTTTTTCCCAGATAAGTCATAATAATGTAACGAAAAGGTCTCATTAATCTTATTAATATAGTCTTGTCTTTTATTTATTAAATAATTTCCGTATTCAGCTAATTTCCCGTCCCAGACTTCTAATTCCTCTTCTTTAGCCAAACCTTTCATAATTCGACGAAGCAGACTGTTTCGGTGTTCGAGGGTTTTTTTATAATGCGTCAGATTATAAGCGTAATCTCTATCTGTCTGACTAATAATTAAGTTTAAATACCTCCTTCTCGCTTCTGGGAGGGTAGATATCAACTCTATCTCCTCGGGTGTAAAGAGAACACAGTTGATGTGACCAAGGAGTTGACTGGTAGGTTTTTTCTGCCCTTTAATCTTTACTGTTTTTACAGCCCTTTCTTGATTTTCGACTACTACTAATATACTCTCTCTCCCTGAGATTTTTTCTAGATCTCCAGAAACCCGAAAATATTCACTTTCCCATTTAATTAAATTAATATCTTTTGAGCGAAAAGAGCGCCCACAGGCAAGATAATATATCGCTTCAAGAAAGTTGGTTTTTCCGCAAGCGTTCGGTCCAACTAGAATCGTAATATTACCAAATTCAAATTCAAAGGACGTGTGGTTACGCCAATTTTCCAATTTTAGTTTCCTTATTTGCATAAAAGTTAATTTAAAACCGCTACACCTTCATGATCTAAGGGGCATAATAATATAAACGTATTCGTCGCCTTTTTCTGTTTTGATCGTTCCCGGACTGAGCTTACCTGACATCTCAAAACTAACCTTAGGCGTTTTCAGATTTGTTAATACGTCTAATATATATTTACCATTGAAAGATATTTCTCCGTCTTTACCAGTTACCTCGGCCTTAATGATAGAGTCTGACTCACCTATCTGTGAAGATACCGCCTTTATCTCTATCTCTCCTTTTGCCTTAATAAATATATTAATACTATTAGCACTTTCTCGAGAGAAAAGTGTCGCAACTTTTATGGCATTAGAAAATTCTGTGGAATTAATACTCGCTTTGGTTTCGTTGTCACTTGGTATAATCTGTTGATAATTAGGGAATTGTCCTTCAATTAAGCGAGAAGTAAATTCAATGTCTTTGGCTGCAAATAAGATCTGATTCTCATCTACATGTATTTTTATATCTTCATTTAAATCAGAGAGTATGCGAGACAGCTCAATCATCGTTTTCGCTGGAATAATTAACTCTTTTTTTTCTTCTACCTTTTTTTCTATTTTTATTTTCTTTTCTGCCAAACGATAGCTGTCTGTTGCGGCTAAGGTGAGTTTATCTCCTTCAAGACAAAAATAGATACCAGAGAGAACTGGCCTTGCCTCATCTAAGGCGGCTGCAAAATTAACAAGATTTAAGGCATCTTTCAAAATAATTGAATTAATAACCAAAAGAGGTTCGCCTTTAATGGTAGGGATTAACGGAAACTCTTCCGCAGAAACACCTTTAATTGAGAGATTATCTTTTTCAGAAACTATTTTTACGTCCATCTCTTCAATAGATATATCAATTTTTTCAGAAGAGATTGAATTAACCACATCAGTAAACAGTCTAGCAGGGATTGTTATATCTCCTTCTTTTTCTATCTTTCCACCTATCCAATAGTTAATACCAACTTCCAAATTTGTTGCAGATATTCTCATTCTCCCTTTTTCTGTTGATATCATAATATGACTCAATATCTCAAGGCTTCCCCTTGTACTCACAACTCTTCCTGCTACAGATAGTGCTTTTGCTAAATTTTCTTTTAAAACAGATGCTTTCATTTTATCCCCACTTTCTCTCTATAATATTATAAATATATACTAATAATGATTGTAATAAGGGCTGTGTATTCTGTGTAAAATGGTTTTTTCTATCTTAATTTTACCTTTATTTTTGTGGTAAGTCATCTTATAAATCTGTGATAGTTTTTTGATTTGATTGAGTAAAACTATTCAATACATAATATTTATACTTTTTTAAACCCAGACAATAAACTATAAAACCACTATTATTTAAACAGACTTTTCCACTGATTTAACCGTAAATCTTTTCTTTAATTAAACTTATCTCATGTCTCATTGGTTCATTAAATTCTAACTCTTTCTCTATTTTTTCAACTGAATGGATAGCTGTTGTATGGTCCTTTTTTCCAAGCTCGCGTGCAATTTTTGGGTAGGAAAGGTGTAGCTCTTCGCGCATTAAATACATTGATATCTGTCTAGGCAGAACAATCTCTTTGTCTCGTTTGCTCCCGATCAATTCATTAACAGAAATATCAT
>CAZQGP010000015.1:2500-4795 GCA_964593075.1 uncultured Candidatus Saccharibacteria bacterium | reverse complement strand
ACAAGCTGTTTTTAATTAAACAGATAGTAAAAGCTTGTGTACGCCGTTATTAAACTTGAGAGTTTGATCATGGCTCAGAACGTACGCTGGCGGCACGCCTAACACATGCAAGTCGAACGCAGTAGCAATACTGAGTGGCAGACGGGTGAGTAACATGTGGGAATCTGCCTTGTGGTTCAGGACAACATTGGGAAACCGATGCTAATACTGGATAAGCCCTTACGGGGAAAGTTTTAATGCCATAAGATGAGCCCGCATTTGATTAGTTAGTTGGTGAGGTAATGGCTCACCAAGACAATGATCAATAGCTGATCTGAGAGGATGATCAGCCACACTGGGACTGAGACACGGCCCAGACTCCTACGGGAGGCAGCAGTGGGGAATCTTGCACAATGGAGGAAACTCTGATGCAGCGATGCCGCGTGAGTGAAGAAGGCCTTTGGGTTGTAAAGCTCTTTTGTAGGGGAAGATAATGACTGTACCCTAAGAATAAGGTCCGGCTAACTTCGTGCCAGCAGCCGCGGTAATACGAAGGGACCTAGCGTAGTTCGGAATTACTGGGCGTAAAGCGCGCGTAGGCCGTTGAGTTAGTTAATTGTGAAATCCCAAAGCTTAACTTTGGAACTGCAATTAAAACTGCTCGACTAGAGTTTGATAGAGGAAAGCGGAATACATAGTGTAGAGGTGAAATTCGTAGATATTATGTAGAACACCAGTTGCGAAGGCGGCTTTCTGGATCAACACTGACGCTGAGGCGCGAAAGTATGGGTAGCAAAGAGGATTAGATACCCTCGTAGTCCATACCATAAACGATGATTGCTAGATGTTGGAAATTTATTTTCAGTATCGCAGCTAACGCATTAAGCAATCCGCCTGGGGAGTACGACCGCAAGGTTAAAACTCAAATGAATTGACGGGGACCCGCACAAGCGGTGGAGCATGTGGTTTAATTCGAAGATACGCGCAGAACCTTACCAACCCTTGACATGTCTGTCGCGAGTTTAGGAAACTAGACTTTTCGGTTCGGCCGGACAGAACACAGGTGCTGCATGGCTGTCGTCAGCTCGTGTCGTGAGATGTTGGGTTAAGTCCCGCAACGAGCGCAACCCCTACTTTTAGTTGCCATCAGGTCATGCTGGGCACTCTGAAAGAACTGCCAGTGATAAGCTGGAGGAAGGTGGGGATGACGTCAAGTCCTCATGGCCCTTACGGGTTGGGCTACACACGTGCTACAATGGTAGTGACAATGAGATGCAAAGTGGCGACGCTAAGCTAAACTCAAAAATCTACCTCAGTTCGGATTGCACTCTGCAACTCGAGTGCATGAAGCTGGAATCGCTAGTAATCGTAGATCAGCGTGCTACGGTGAATACGTTCCCGGGTCTTGTACACACCGCCCGTCACACCATGGAAGTTGGTTCTACCTTAAAGCAGATTGCTAACCGCAAGGAGGCGTTTGACCAAGGTATAGTCAGCGACTGGGGTGAAGTCGTAACAAGGTAGCCGTAGGGGAACCTGCGGCTGGATTACCTCCTTTCTAAGGACAGTTCAAAAGTTTACTTTAGAACTATCACTTAACATTGTACATTGTAGCCGTCCTCGTTTCTCTTCCTTATCTCTAATGTTTGTAAAAGAGTTCATTCAACAAAAGGGCCGGTAGCTCAGTTGGTTAGAGCACACCCTTGATAAGGGTGGGGTCGAAAGTTCGAGTCTTTCTCGGCCCACCATTTTTATTAGGGGGATTAGCTCAGCTGGTAGAGCGCCTGATTTGCATTCAGGAGGTCAGCGGTTCGATCCCGCTATCCTCCACCAAATTTTAGAGAAATTCTTTAACATTGTTAATTTGTATCAATATTTTTATATCCTTGTGAAAAATTTATTTTTCACAAATTTTAAAAATTCAATTTACACAGAAAAATTTTTTCTGTGCATAAATCAAGCGTTTAAGGGCGTCTGGTGAATGCCTTGGCACTGAAAGTCGATGAAGGACGTGATATACTGCGATAAGTTTCGGGGAGTTGTATGTAAACTTTGATCCGAAAATTTCCGAATGGGAAAACCCAACTCTTTAAGAGTTATTTCAAACTGAATACATAGGTTTGAAAAGGCAACCTAGGGAACTGAAACATCTAAGTACCTAGAGGAAAAGAAATCAATTGAGATTCCGTCAGTAGTGGCGAGCGAACGCGGAACAGGCCTGTAGTTTTATTTGTACAACTAGAAAAACCTGGAAAGGTTTGCCATAGAGGGTGATAGCCCCGTAAAGGTAAAAGCAAATAAGATTCTTGAGTAAAG
>CAZQGP010000014.1:0-4237 GCA_964593075.1 uncultured Candidatus Saccharibacteria bacterium | reverse complement strand
TGTTTTAATATAATTTTATATACGATGTATCTTTTTATTACTATATTAATATTTGTGTTTGGTTTAATAATCGGTAGCTTTATTAACGCCCAGCAATATCGAATCGAAATTGGGCGAAAAAACAATGGTCGTTCTTTTTGTCCCAAGTGCAATCATCAATTATCTTGGTACGATTTATTTCCACTTCTAAGCTGGGCAATGTTAAGAGGGAAGTGTCGATATTGCAAAAAGCCTATTTCATGGCATTATCCCCTAGTCGAACTATTGACTGGGGTTGCTTTCGTTGGGATTGGCCTAAAATCTGGATATATAAACGAATTGATAAATTACCCTGTTTGTACCCTACCTTCTTGTAATAGAGGGTTCGCTCTATTGCTAATCTCTTTGGTTTGTCTTTTATTTCTTGCTGGATTATTCATTTTAATTGCTTTACATGATGCTCGAACTGGATATGTCTTATCAACCATTGTCTATTTATCGGCTGGTTTAGTGATTATTTATTTATTAAGCAATTATTTTGGTGATATTAATTTAAATAGTCTATGGATGTATTCAAGGCAGTATATCCTATCTGCGATAGTCGCTGGTGGTATGTTTTATATAATATATATAATTTCTAAAGGGAGGTGGATGGGGGCAGGAGACATTGAGATAGCGGCACTGATGGGGCTATTTCTTGGTTGGCCAAACATCTTAGTCTCATTATATTTCGCATTTATTACGGGGGCGATCTATGGCTCAATCAATGTGATATGCCACAAATCAAAGCTAAAATCAGCCATTCCTTTCGGTCCATTTCTAATTACCGGAATCTTTTTTGCTTATTTTTTTGGACCACAAATTTTTTCTACTTATACTAGGGTTTTTTTGGGGTTATAATATATATCAATGAGGGTGTTTAGAAAAAACAAATTGGGTTTTACATTAATCGAGCTTTTGGTTGTTATGGCCATCATTGCGGTTGTTTTTGCTATTGGCGTAGGGGCTTTTATAAATGCGAGAGATTATAGCACGCTTGAAGAGTCGGCCCAATCTCTACTCTCAACCATTAGAGAGGCTCAAAACAAAGCGATTGGAGTTGATGTGACAGGGGTTGTTAACAATCCAGTCCAGACTCCGAAAATTTGGAGCGTAGAGATTAAGGCAGGGGGAACGGTTAATCCGCCACAATTTTCAATATTTAGTTCATATTATGACCCAAGTAGCAGCGCAACCCTAATTGATAGTACTAGAAAAACAACCGTTAATCCTGTCACAAAAATTACTTTAGCCGTTATCGGAGGAACAGGTGGAACAAACGACGCAGTTATAAGTAATGGGAGTAGCGATACGATTAGATTGTCATACTCTTCTCCCTATGGTAAGACCTATATTTGCACCCAATCGCCAGGTACGTGTTCATGGCAAGCGAGTTCTAGGCCGGAAAATGATTGGGAAATACCAACAAGCTATACTTCAAAAGCCTTTATTAGCGAAACCGTTAACCAAGGAATGTCTTTAACAATAAAAATTGAATACAAGACTTTATCAAAAACCATTACTGTGCGATCGAACGGAGATTCTTATGTTGATTAAGAAAAAGGGCCAAACCTTAGTAGAGGTTATGGTTGCCTTGAGTATATTGATTATCGTATTATCTGGGGTAATAGATCTTTTAATAAAATCCGTTAACCTGGTATTAAATGCCAGAAGTAAAACTGAGGCGATTGCAGTTGTTCAAAATGGCTTAAGCGAAGGCATCTCAAGCGTTCAGGGAACGTGTCAAATACACAGTGACAATGGTGGTATTCCGAGAATAATAATAAATAGAGTAAGCACAACAACCGGGACCTTAAACTATTTAGTAGAAAACCCTGAAAGTCATAATAAATATAAATTGGTTGTATCATTGCAAAGGTTCAGTAGTGACGCCGATAATTCTGATGTAACTCCCGTTTTGGCACCATCTTTAGTTAATAGCTCGGAAATATTTGGAATAGTAGTAGCGGAGGTTTTTTATAATAATAAAGGGGACACCACATACTCTTCAACATATAAACTTAGTCAGTTAGTGAGATTAAAATGAAGCATTATCCAAAAAGATTAAGTAGAAAAGGATTTACTCTTGTAGAATTGATGGTTGCTATGAGCATTTTTGTCATTGTTACAACCTTGGCAGTGGGTGGCTTTGTGGCAGTCAATAGTTTGAAAGCCGTAGCCATGACTCAAAAAGAAACTCAGCAAAAAATACGAATCTCACTAGAATTGCTTACCAGGTATGCCAAACAGGCAGAGTTTGTTAAGTTGGTTACGCCAGCTGTTACATATTACGAGACATCGGGGGTTTCGAGCAATGCAGTAGAATTTTATTTTAATTTGAGTAATTACGATAATACGGGGACAGCGATTCCTGTGACGACAAAGGATTATAGAAGAGGGGTAAAGTTTGCGATAATTGGAACGGAGTTAAGATACTATGAGTGTACAACCGTAAGTACAGCTGCTGCTATCCCTATTTGCACAAACTGGATTGGAGGAAACAATATTTTAGGATCGGAAATAAGCCTTCGATCAAGTCCAGTTGTTATTAATCCTAGCAATCCAATTGAATCGAGATTTACTATGAACAAGAAAGCTACTGATCTTGTTAATCCACCAGCAGTCGACCAAGACACATTTGCTCCACCAACGCTTACTATTAAATTAATAGGAGACATTGGGGCGGCGTTGTCTGACCAAAACTATAAAGATTCATTTGAATTAGAAACAAGAGTCTTATTAAGTAGGCTAAAATGATGATAAGAAAAAATGGAATGGCATTAATTTGGTCAGTAGTGATATGTTCTTTATTAATGTTAATTGCGACGATTGTAGCAAGTACAATTATTAAAGAATCACAAATGACAGTTAGAATAGACGATTCGACAATTGCTTATGCTGCAGCCGAATCAGGGATAGCCTGGGGAACCAAGGCCATCGATACACATATCGCCAAAGGCGGAACAGGGGTACCTGGGGTCAATATCTACTCTTTTAATATCAATAAAGCAAAATCGGAAGTTTCTTTTGTGTTTAACGCGACTTCAAAGGTATACACAATAAATAGCACAGGGGTGTCTGGTAATACAAAGAGAAAGATAGTCCAGTGGTATGAAAGTAAAACCTTAACAGCGGTTAACTTAACGGGTTTACCTTATGCTAGCTCCCCAGCCGCCGTTTTTAATGGGCCAGGATCTTTTACTCTTCAATTTGATTTTTGGGTAGACTCTCTGCTTAATACTTACGATTTTGGTTTACAGAGCCGTAATGGAGGAAAGCTTTTGTTAAGATCTAAGTCGACTGGCTTGGAATTTGTCACAAAAAAATCTTCAGCCGCCAGTGATCCCGAAGTGGTAAAACCGATCGATTTAGGGGGCACAACAATCTCTCTTAACCAACCATATGCTATTCAGGTTTCTATCAACTATATTAATAATACATCAGCGAGTATTACTATTAGCAAGAGAGACACAACTAATAATTATGAAATTGATAGCTGCATCAGAAAAGTTTCTGTTGATTTGACTAATGTAAATATGGGTGGCTTTACTTCTCTGGTATTTTCACCTGCTCCGTTTTCTAAAATTATAAATTCAGATCCTACAAAAGGCGACGGTGAATTATTAAGAATTGGCTCAACAACAACAACAAATGGTGCATATGTTGACAATATTGTTCAAAAAGGACTGTAGCTGTCAATGGCACAAGTGGTACAGCCGCTAAAGCCTATGCCTCGGGTGCAATAAGTTATGGGACAGACACTCTTTGCACAACAGAAACGGCGGTACCGGCTAGTCCGACTTTTCCAACACGGTGGGGTTCGACACCCCGGTCCTGTAATGGCTCAAGCGGAGGAACAAACGCGACGTGTTCAGCGAGTCGCGTAAATTCACTTCCTACATGTGCCTTTAGTGCTTCTCCCCCTACTATTACGGCAAACTCTGGTACTACCCTAACCTGGGCTAGCACAAATGCGACATCTGTGAACTTTTATAGCCCGACCATTCCAGTAGTTCCTCAAATAACGGTGAATGGAAGTTATCCTGTATATCCCGGCACTACTACGACGTTTCACATGTCTGCAACTGGTCCTGGAGGAACAACAACCTGTCCGTTTTCAACTGTCATTGTTGTTCCTAACCATTGGAGAAGAGACGTCTCACACCTTTTCACCAGTATTTATGTCGATGATTCTGATACTGCAATTGCCACTAATAAA
>CAZQGP010000013.1:0-11007 GCA_964593075.1 uncultured Candidatus Saccharibacteria bacterium | reverse complement strand
TCCAGATGTATCAACGATTTGTGTAGGAATGGCAGCAAGTGCGGCAGCCATCATTTTAGCCTCAGGAGCAAAAAATAAACGGTTTTCTTTGCCAAATTCAAAAATTATGATTCATCAGCCTATAGTCTCAGGGATGGAAGGACAAGTTACTGATATAGAGATTCACGCCAAGGAGCTTCTGAGAACAAAAAAACAAATCAACGAGATTATGGCAAAACACACTGGACAAAAAATTAATAGAATTAATGTTGATGTGGAAAGAGATTTCTTTATGACAGCCAAGGAAGCTAAGGATTATGGGTTGATCGATACAATCATCTAATTTTTCCTCGAAAAATTGTTGACAATAAAAAATAAATAGTGTAATCTTTTTATCACGACTAATAAATGGGTTACAGGCACAATCGATTTTATATGTGCCGGTTTCTCATAGTTCTAACTAAGCACAAAATGCTTTATCGAAAAATGTGAATAGCGTCACTCCTCGAGTTGAGAGTTAAAATTAATAAATAAGGAGCGAGTATTTTTATGGCCAAAGAACAAGTATCCTTTGCGAGTACTTCAAAAACCGGTAGGAAGTTTTTAAACATTTCGCCAAATGTTATGCCTTTACCAAATTTAATAGAAGTCCAAACCCAAAGCTTCGATCGATTTATAAAAAATGGACTACAAGAACTTTTTGATGAGGTTTTCCCGATCGATGACTATACAGGGAAAATTATGTCTTTAAATATCAGTGATTATTGGTTAGGAGAAGCAAAATATTCCGAGAAACTATCTAAGGAAAAGAAAGTTTCTTACGAAGCCCCACTAAAAGCCCATGTGGAATTAACAAATATAGAAAATGGCAAAAAGAAAACTCAAGAAGTTTTCTTGGGGGATATGCCAATCATGACTGACCGAGGTACCTTTATTATTAATGGGGTAGAAAGGGTAGTTGTTAGCCAACTTATCCGCTCTCCTGGTGTATTTTTTAATTCTGACATTAATAATGATGTGGAGCTTTTCGGTGCGAAAATTATTCCAGGACGAGGGGCCTGGCTCGAAATTGAAACAAGTCCCCATGGGGTTATTTATGCTAAAATAGATCGTAAGCGAAAGATCCCTATTACAACCATCCTTCGGGCTTTTGGTTATAAAACAAATGAAGAAATCATTAAACTTTTTAGCGATGTAAATACCGATAAAGACCGTGATTTCATAAAAAATACTTTAGAAAAAGACCCATCCGTTACTCAAGGAGAGGCCTTTGTTGAAGTCTACAAAAGAATCAGGCCCGGAGATTTAGCTACAGTTGAAAATGCCCAGAGTTATATCGAAGGTGCTTTTTTTGATATAAAAAAATATGATCTCTCCCGAGTTGGACGTTACAAAATGAATAAGAGACTTGATTTAGACGTAAAAAACATTCGTGAGAATCAAGTTTTAAGAAGAGATGATCTTGTTGAAATTATTAAAGAAATTATTAGACTTAATAACGGGTTGGGTATCGCGGACGATATTGACAATCTAGGGAATCGTCGGGTTAAGACTGTTGGTGAATTATTACAAAACAAATTTAGAATGGGACTTTTAAGGGTGGAACGAATTATACGAGATCGAATGTCAACAAACGACCCCAATATTACTACTGCAAGTCAACTCATTAACGTCCGACCAATAGTGGCGGCTGTTCGAGAGTTTTTTGCAAGTTCCCAGCTATCTCAGTTTATGGAACAAACCAATCCATTAGGAGAACTAGCCCATAAGCGGAAATTAAGTTCACTCGGCCCAGGCGGTTTAACGAGAGAAAGAGCTGGATTTGAGGTGAGAGATGTCCACAAAACTCACTACGGTAGAATCTGCCCGATTGAAACTCCTGAAGGACCGAATATCGGCTTGGTAAGCTCACTTTCGTCATACTCAAAAATAAATGAATATGGTTTTATTGAAACACCTTATCGAAGAGTTCTTAATAAAGTCAAAAATGACGGGAAATCCGCTGTTGGCTATACCGCCCTGAAAGACCTGAAAGATAAAGCAGGAAAAATTATTATTAAAGCTGATTGCAAAATTTCTGCCCCTATCGCCAAAACACTATCCAGCAACGAGCAAGACTATATCCTTATTAAGCCTTTGGCAACCAAGGAGATTGATTATTTAACGGCAGATTTTGAAGATAGGATAATTATTGCTCAAGCTAAAACCCTAGTGGATGGAAGCGGTAATTTTTTAACTCGTACGGCCATTGCGAGAAGAAAAGGCGAGGCTGACGAAGTTAATGTGGAAGAAATTGATTATATTGATGTTGCGACGGAGCAACCCGTTGGTATCTCAGCGTCCTTAATCCCGTTCTTAGAACATGATGAGGCAAGACGTGCGTTGATGGGAGCCAATATGCAACGACAAGCAGTTTCTTTGGTTAGACCCGAGTCCCCAATTGTAGGAACGGGTAATGAAGCAAAAGTCGCTGAAGACACGGGTCAAACAGTGGTTGCTAAAGGAGCTGGAGAAGTTATCTCAGTCACGGGAGATTATATTAAAGTAAAATATGCTAACGGCAAAGACGAAACTATCGAATTACATAAATTTGAGCAATCCAATAGCGACACTTGTATTAATCAACATCCTGTAGTAGATAAGGGGGAAAAAATAAAAAAAGGCGACCTTTTGGCAGACGGACCGGCTATAGATAAAGGAGAAATTGCCTTAGGTCAAAATGTTTTAGTTTCGTTCATGTGTATGGAGGGCGGGACATTTGAGGATGCAATTATTTTGTCTGAGAAGTTGGTAAAAGATGATCGTTATACTTCAATTCATTTAGAAGAATCTCATATTGATGTCAGGGATACAAAATTAGGAGAAGAGGTGATTACTAGAGACATCCCAAATGTAGGAGAAGACGCACTGAGGGATTTGGATGAGGGTGGAATTATCAGGGTTGGCGCCGAGGTCGTTGTTGGTGATATTCTTGTTGGTAAAATTACACCTAAAGGGGAAACAGAATTAACTGCTGAAGAAAGATTATTACGAGCCATCTTTGGTGAAAAGGCACGTGATGTCAAAGATAGTAGTTTGAGAGTTCAGCCAGGGGTTCATGGTAAGGTCGTTAATATAAATATTAAAAGTCGCGATAAAGGCGATGAACTTCCGGTTGGTGTGATGCGCCAGGTTTTCGTCACCATTGCCCAAATGAGAAAAGTTGCTATAGGTGATAAAATGGCTGGACGTCATGGAAATAAAGGGGTGATTGCAAAGATTTTACCCGTTGAGGACATGCCATACCTAGAAGATGGTACGCCAGTTGATATTGTTTTAAATCCGCAAGGCGTGATCTCACGTATGAATTTTGGTCAAGTTTTAGAAACACACTTAGGTTGGGCGGCTCAAGCATTGGGGCTTAAAATTGCTACTCCCGTTTTTGATGGAGTGACTATCGAACAAATTAAGGGACTACTTACAAAAGCTGGATTGCCAGAAGACGGCAGAGCTCAGCTATATGATGGTCGTAGTGGTGAACCATTTGTAGAAAGAACAGTAGTGGGCTATAAATATATGCTGAAACTTCTCCATTTGGTTGAAGATAAGATCCACGCTCGCTCAATTGGTCCTTATGCAATGGTTACGCAACAACCACTGGGTGGAAAAGCGCAATTTGGGGGACAAAGATTTGGTGAAATGGAAGTTTGGGCTTTGGAGGCATATGGTGCCGCTCATACTTTGCAAGAAATACTAACCATTAAATCAGACGATGTTGTTGGTCGATCAAAGGCCTATGAAGCAGTTATTAAGGGAGAAGAGATAAGGGAACCCAGAATTCCTGAGTCATTTAACGTATTAGTAAAAGAACTTCAGGGGTTGGGTTTGGCAGTAGACTTGATACAAGAAACTGGCGGGAAAACAACTGAAATTGAAGCCGAAGAAGTGATTGAAGAAATATATGAGAAAAACATCGATGAATTAAAAGATGCTGAGATGATGATTGGGAATGAAGCAGAGAAAGAATTGCCCACCGTTGATGTTTCTGAAGAAGAATCACAAGATGACTTTGCAGTTTTAGAAGAAGAAAAGGGAAAGGTGACAAAATGATAATAAACGAAACAAAAAATGATGATTTCAAAGCTGTAAAGTTAATGGTTGCGTCGCCGGATCATATTATGCAGTGGTCGCGTGGGGAAATCACAAAACCTGAAACAATTAATTATCGCACACTAAAACCTGAAAAAGATGGACTTTTTTGCGAAAGAATTTTTGGACCAAGCAAAGACTGGGAATGTTATTGCGGTAAGTATAAAAGAATCCGTTATAAAGGAGTAGTTTGCGACCGTTGTGGTGTTGAAGTAACTCGATCGATTGTTAGACGCGAAAGAATGGGGCACATTAAACTTGCTGTGCCCGTAACGCATATTTGGTTTTTAAGAGGGGCACCAAGCTCAATAGGGCTTACTCTAAACTTGTCAGTCAGAGACTTGGAAAAAGTTGTTTATTTTGCAAATTTTATAGTTCTAGACGTCGACGAAGAAGCAAAATCAAATTCACTGAAACAAATAGATGAAGAATTTAAAATTAGAAAAGCCGAGATATCAAGCTCAATACATGACGAGAAAGAGGCTTTAACTCAAATAGAAGAGCTAGAGCAGTATAGAAACAGTGCTAAAGAAGAATTGGCTCAGTTGACACCCATGGAAATAATTTCTGAGCAAAAATATCGTGAGTTTTCTATGAAGTACGGTGAAGTTTTTAGGGCAGGCATTGGGGCCGAGGCTATAAAAGAAGTTCTTTCTAAAATAAATCTAGAAGAGCTAACGGCTTCTCTAAAATACGAAGTTGATAATACTCAGGGGGTAAAAAGGAAAAAAGCACTAAAAAGGTCAAAGTTAATAGAAGGTTTTTTGAATGCCAAAATCAGTCCTGACTGGATGGTTATGACGGTTTTGCCAGTTATTCCACCGGACCTTCGTCCGATGGTCCAACTTGATGGGGGTCGGTTTGCAACTAGTGACTTAAATGATCTTTATCGAAGGGTTATCAATCGAAACAATCGTTTGAAAAGACTTCTTGACATGGATGCACCAGAAGTTATTTGTCGGAATGAAAAAAGAATGTTGCAAGAAGCAGTTGACGCATTAATCGATAATGGGGCACGACGAGACAAAAATGTAGCGACAGCAACTTCTCGAAGAAAATTACGTTCTTTAGCAGACATGCTTAAAGGCAAACAAGGTCGATTTAGACAAAATCTTTTAGGTAAAAGAGTTGATTATTCGGGTCGTTCTGTAATAGTTGTTGGCCCCGAATTAGAATTACACCAATGTGGATTACCAAAAATGATGGCTTTAGAACTTTTTAAACCATTTGTTATTTCAAAATTAATTATTGGTGGATTGGCTCATAATGTTAAAAGTGCGAGCAGAATGATAGAAAGAAGTAAAAACGAAGTTTGGGACGCATTGGATGAAGTTATCCAGGACAAATATGTTTTGTTAAACAGGGCGCCAACTTTACATAGGTTAGGAATACAGGCCTTCAAACCGGTTTTGATTGAAGGTAAAGCGATTCAAATCCACCCATTGGTTTGTGCAGCATTTAATGCTGATTTCGACGGTGATCAAATGGCAGTTCATGTACCGTTATCAACTGAAGCACAAAAAGAAGCAAAAGAAATAATGCTTTCAAGTAACAACCTACTTAAACCAGCCGCTGGTGAACCAGTAGTGAAACCAAGTCAGGATATGGTTTTAGGCATATATTGGATGACAACAGCCGACCAATCAGATGGCAAAAATCTAAAGGCTTATTCAGATCCAACTGAGGCAATAATGGCTTATGGTACTAGAAACATTGGAATTAGGAAAATTATTAAAGTTATGATTAATGGGGAGATTGTTGAAACTACGGTTGGTAGAATCTTGTTTAACAATATCTTGCCGGATGAGCTTGGTTTTGTGAATGATTCTCTAAGTAAAAAGAAATTAACAAACCTAGTCGACAGTGTTTATAAAATTTGCGGTAGAGAAATGACAGTAAAATTTGTAGATAGGATTAAGGATTTAGGTTTTAGATATTCAACGAAATCAGGACTCTCCTTCTCGATGGAAGATATTCAAATACCAACCAATAAGTCAGAAATATTAGCGGGATTTGGAGAAAAAGAAAGGCACGCGCACGAACAATACAACCAAGGACTAATTACAGAAAAGGAAAAATACGACAAGACTCTGGAGATTTGGGAAAATGCCAAAAAAGAAGTACAAAAAAACATGTCAGATCAAATGGACAGAAATTCAACTGCCTTTATCATGATGGACTCAGGTGCTAGAGGAGAAATAGGACAATTAACGCAACTTGCCGGCATGAAGGGCTTGGTTGTCAGTGCAACTGGCCGAATTATTGAGTTACCGATCAAATCAAATTATAAAGAAGGCCTTTCTTCTTTGGAATACTTTATCTCGACACATGGAGCAAGAAAGGGGCTTTCTGACACAGCTCTAAAGACTTCTGACTCAGGCTATTTAACAAGGCGTCTAGTGGATGTCTCGCAAGACGTGATTGTTACTGAAAAGGATTGTGGAACAAAAGAAACAACATTAATTTCAACTACCGAATCGAAAGCTATAGGTGAGGATTTTGCAGCTCGAGTTAAAGGACGCGTTTTAGCTGAGAATGTTGTTAATAGTAAAAATGGTGAAATAATTGCAAAAAAAGGTGTTTTAATAACAGACGAAGTTTTCGAGCAAGTTGAAAAAGCTGGGATAGAGGAGGTCTACATTCGATCTATTTCAAATTGTAAGGCCGAATGGGGAGTTTGCCAAAAGTGTTATGGGGCAGACCTAGCCAAAGGTGGCTTAATTGATTTAGGCGAAGCCGTTGGGATTATCGCTGCGCAAAGTATTGGGGAACCAGGGACTCAGTTAACAATGAGAACTTTTCATGCAGGCGGAGTTGCTGGAGCCGATATCACGCAAGGACTACCCCGTGTCGAAGAATTATTTGAAGCCAGGATGCCGAAAGGTCAGGCTATATTAACTGAGCTTTCTGGCGTGGTGCACATTGAAACATCAAATGGAAAACATAAAATAGAAATTATGTCACAAGAACTCAACAAGGATATATATGATGCAACCGGGTATTCTATTGAGGTAAAAAATAATCAATTTGTTGAGCTTCGTGACGTATTGGCAACAAAAGATGGTAAAAAAGCTATAAAGGTCAAAAATCCAGGAACTGTAAAAATTATTGATCACGAAATACAAGTTGTAAAAGAAGCGAATATCAAGCTATATGAAATATCATCTCAAATCGGTCTTCTGATTAAAGATGGAGACATAGTAGAAGTTGGTCAAGCAATCACTGAGGGTTCTTGGAATCTACAAGAAGCTTTGAGACTTTTAGGAGAGAATGCGGTCCAGCGCTATATTGTTAAAGAGGTTCAACAAACATATGCTTCTGAAGGACAAACAATTAATGATAAACACATTGAGATTATCATTAGGCAAATGTTTAGTCGTTGTCGGATCGATGAAGCAAATGGGACACCTTTTGTGGTTGGAGAGATAGTCTCCAGAACGGCCCTGAATAGAGCAAATAACGAAGCTGTAAAAAAAGGTAAAAAATTTGCCGACAGCACTAATTTACTTCTATCAATTTCTAGAGTTGCCTTGACGACGGATAGTTTTCTTTCGGCCGCATCTTTCCAAGAAACTAGCAAAGTATTGATAAGCGCCGCCGTTGCTGGTAAGGTTGATGAGTTAAGAGGGTTAAAAGAAAACGTTATTATCGGTAAATTAATTCCAGCCGGGACTGGTTTTGATAAAACCTTGACGAAAAACTAAAATATTGCTAAAATTCTTAAGATTTAAAGGAAAAAAATGCCAACAATTAATCAACTAATCAGAAAACCAAGAAAAACAACAAAAGGAAAGTCCAAATCTCCTGCTTTGCAGAGGGTTCATAACGCATTGAAAAATCGGTCAATAGAGGCGTCTTCTCCTCAAAAAAGAGGGGTTTGTGTTAAAGTAACAACTACCACGCCCAAAAAACCTAACTCAGCCTTAAGAAAAATTGCTCGCGTTAGGTTGACCAACCAAATGGAAGTTACAGCCTATATCCCAGGGATAGGGCATAACCTACAAGAACATAGTGTGGTGATGATTAGAGGAGGAAGAGTCAAGGACTTGCCCGGTGTTCGATATCACATAGTTCGTGGTTCGTTAGATGCTAGTGGAGTCGCGAATCGCAAACAAGGTAGGAGCCGATATGGTGCTAAAAAAAGCTAAAGGAGCATAAATGCCAAGAGATCCCAAAAAAGTAGCTAAACGAAAATTAGAACCAGACATGAAGTACAAAAGTGTTTTGGTTTCAAAAATTATTAATAAAATTATGCTTAATGGAAAAAAAACCAAAGCAACTAATCTTTTATACGAGGCAATGGAAAAAATAGAGAAAGACACGGGAAAACCAGCTCTAGACGTTTTAGACCAAGCAATAAAGAATATCTCTCCCATGGTTCAGGTTAAATCTCGCAGAATAGGTGGAGCTACCTACCAAGTTCCAATGGAGGTTAAAGGGGAGAGACGTCTTCATTATGCGATTATTTGGATTCGTGACGCAGCGCGAGCACGGAAAGGGGTATCGTTTGATAAAGCCTTCGCCCAAGAATTAATTGATGCATACAACAATGTCGGAACCGCCATTAAAAGACGAGAAGATACACATAAAATGGCCGAAGCAAATAAAGCCTTTGCTCATTTTGCTCGATATTAAGAAGATACTAGTTTGTTGCAAAAACTATTTGAATTAAAAAATAAAAGACTAAACTAAAGGTAAAAAATCAGACCGGAAGGAGACTATGGCCAGAGAATATAGCTTAGAAAAAACAAGAAACGTTGGAACAATTGCCCATATTGATGCCGGCAAAACAACGGTTACTGAAGGGATTTTATATATTTCAGGAAGAGTTCACAAGATTGGCGAAGTCCATGAAGGAGAGGCAACAATGGATTGGATGGAACAAGAGCGTGAACGAGGAATCACAATCACTTCGGCTGCTACGACTTGTTATTGGAAAAACCATCGAATTAATATTATCGACACTCCTGGCCATGTCGATTTTACGGTTGAGGTAGAGCGGTCTCTTCGCGTTTTGGATGGAGCCGTGGTAATCCTGGATGGGAAAATGGGGGTTGAACCACAGAGTGAAACCGTTTGGAGACAGGCAGATAAATATAATGTGCCAAGAATTTTCTTTGCTAATAAAATTAATCAGACTGGTGGAGATTTTTACAAAACCCTAGATTCTGTAAGAGAGAGATTATCTCGAAACGCATACCCGATACAGCTCCCAATTGGTTTTGAGCAAAGTATGTGTGGAGTTGTGGATCTGATTGAAATGAAGGCCTATAAATATAAAGAATATACAGATAAAAAACTTGAAGAAGTTGAAGTTCCAGCAGATATGACGGAAAAGGTTAATAAATATCGAGAAGAGTTAATTGAAAAAGTTGTTGAATTTGATGACAATTTAATGGAAAAATATTTGGCTGGTGAAGAAATTTCTGCCTCAGAACTAAAAAAATTAATTAGAAAAGCAACTGTCTCCGGTGAGTTTTTCCCTTTTTTGGGCGGAGACGGCCGCGGGGTGGTGGTTGCTCAACTAGTCGATGCTATAATTGAATATTTACCATCGCCATTGGATGTTAAACCAGCACTGGGTACTGATCCCAAAACAGGTGAAGACGTTGAGGTTAAAGCAAACGATAGTGAGCCTTTTGCTGCATTGGCCTTTAAGGTTACTGCAGATCCTTTTGTGGGGAAATTGATTTTTTTTCGAGTGTATAGAGGGGTATTAAAAAAAGGTTCTTACATTTTAAATGCAACGACAAATAACAAAGAAAGAATTGGTAGAATTGTTCGTTTACACGCAAACCACCGAGTAGAAGTTGATGAAGTTTTTGCGGGCGACATTGCAGCAGCGGTCGGCCTTGGCAAAACCACTACAGGGGACACTCTTTGTGACGTTGCCAACCCAGTAATGCTGGAGAATATTGAATTTCCTGAGCCGGTAATTGAAATTGCAATTGAGCCAAAGACGAAGGCGGATCAAGAAAAAATGGGGCTAGCGTTAGCTCGCCTAGCAGAAGAAGACCCGACCTTTAGAGTAAAAACAGATGAAGAAACTAGTCAAACCATTATCTCAGGGATGGGTGAGCTTCACCTTGATATTATCGTTGACCGGATGAAAAGAGAGTTTAAGGTAGAGGCTAATATTGGTAAACCTCAGGTGGCTTATCGCGAAACAATTAAGAAAAAGGTGCAACAAGAAGGAAAATTTATCCGCCAGTCTGGTGGAAGGGGGCAATATGGTCACGTTTGGCTTGAAATTGAACCGCAAGAAAAAGGTTTGGGCTTCGAGTTTATTAACAAAATCGTTGGTGGGACTATTCCTAAAGAATATATCAACCCGGTAGAAAACGGAGTTAAGGACGCAATGACCAATGGGGTTATCGCTGCCTATCCAGTCGTCGATGTTAAGGTAACTCTTTATGACGGTTCTTTTCACGATGTAGATTCCTCAGAAATGGCTTTTAAAATTGCAGGTTCAATGGCATTTCAGGAAGGAGTTAGAAGGGCAAATCCAATAATATTAGAACCAATTATGAAAGTTGAGGTAACTGTCCCCGAAGAATATATGGGAGATGTGATGGGAGATCTAAATTCAAAAAGAGGAAGAATTCAGCAAATGTCAGATAGAGGATCAGTTAAGGTTATCGATTCCTTGGTTCCTTTGGCTGAAATGTTTGGTTACGCAACCAACTTGCGTTCAATGACTCAGGGACGGGGTAATTACACAATGGAGTTTGACCACTATGAAGAAGTACCAGGAAATGTTGCTCAAGAAATTATTGCAAAGCGAGGCAAAAAGCCAATTGACGTTGAGAATTAAAAAAATGTTGCAGAAACAGACAATTTATAGTAAAATTATCAAGTGAAGTTGTGAGAAATATTATTCATGCCCTAAAGGTGTGGAAT
>CAZQGP010000012.1:0-9937 GCA_964593075.1 uncultured Candidatus Saccharibacteria bacterium | reverse complement strand
ACATACCGTTAAATGTAATAACATATTTAAATGACTATACACAGCAGGGGAACAGCATAACATTATACTTCAAAGCAATATGGTTCCAAAGATCGTTGAGTTTGCACAACGACCAAATAATTCATTTAAAATAGTTGGCTTTAATGACTAGTAAAATGGAAAGGGAATTCTCATGCTTGAGCGTGCGTTACTTTCACTCAATTGAACTTTCGCACAAGAAGGTTAAATATATCTATCTAGTAGTGTGCATAAAGCAAGGTTCAAAGTTCTTCGCTATTAAGTATACTCTAACCATTAACTACAGTTCAATTTATGTATCATAACAAATCTAGATTGTGTTGCACGAAAATAAGATTTAATTAATCAGTTAAGAGTAGGCAAGAAAAGATAAAGATAAATAATAGTGCCGGAATGATAACACTTTTTGAGATTATAGCTATAACAAAATAAGAAAGTTTAATATTTTTTTGTCTGCAATATGTTTTAGTTTTTGATGGTATGGTATATTTAGCAAATAAGTGAACGATTAAAAACCCCTTTACAATAATACTTATTTTTTGCTGTAAAAAATAACAATTTATGATATTATTTTTTTATGAATAAAAAAATATTAATCGTTGATGACGAAAAGCCCTTGGCTAGAGTTCTAGAACTAAAATTAAATCACGAAGGTTTCGATATAAAGTCTGTATACAATGGTAGTGAAGCTATTGAAATAACAAAAAAAGAACACTTTGATTTGATCCTTTTAGATATAATTATGCCTAATGAAGACGGGTTTTCTGTTTTAAAGAAAATTAGAGCTCACAAAGGAAAGACGATTATTATTGTAAATTCAAATTTGAGCCAAGAAGAAGACTTAGAAAAAGCCAAAAGTTATGGAGCAGATGAATATATCGTAAAATCGGATACAACTTTAGAAGAAATTGTCACAAAGATAAAAACTTATCTAGAAAAATAAATTGAGTTTAGGGGGGCAATATTGAAATACAATAATGAGAAACTCATAGAGATTCTTACAAAAGAGAATTATGTTACTAATGATGATGTATTAAGGGCAAAAACCTTTGCGGATGAAAATCATACTGACCCGATTGATTTTTTGTTGGGAGAAAACCTAATTGACAAAAATACAATCCTGCAGGCACTAGCAGAATCATACAAACTTCCTTTAGTGGACTTATTGGAAGAGAATCCTGCTAAAGAATTGGTTCAAAAAATTCCTCAAGAATTTGCGAATGAATATAGAATAATTTTATTTTCAGAGGGTAAAGAATGGAAAATTGCCACTGACACTCCAGGAGACAAGAACTGGTTAGGCGAAATTGCAAAGAAATTAAATAAGAAAAAAATTAAAGTTTACTTTGCCGATACAGAGCAGATAGAGTCAGTTATGACTCAATATAAAAAATCGCTTGATACTCGATTCGCAAAAATAATTAATGAGGAAAAACGCATTGCCCCAGGTATTATTGATGAAATTATTGATGATGCACTGGTATTCAAGGCTTCTGACATTCATTTTGAACCGCAAGAAAGAGATATTATTGTCCGTTTTCGTGTTGATGGTGTACTTCAAGAAGCCGGAAAAATTCCGAAAGAATATTACGATAATATTGTAAATCGTATTAAAGTAATGGCGCAGCTGAGAATTGATGAGCATTTTGCAACTCAAGATGGTGCGATTCGAATCGTTCGAAACGATTCGAATGTTGATCTTCGTATCTCCATAGCACCAACTTTGTATGGTGAAAATGTTGTAATCCGTCTCCTTACAGAATACATCAAAGATCTAACCCTTAAGGAACTCGGGATAAGTGAAGATGATCAAAAAACGTTACTTTTAGCGGCAAAAAAACCCTTTGGAATGATTCTTGTTTCTGGGCCAACCGGATCAGGCAAAAGTACAACACTATATGCGTTGATTGAGCATATAAAAAATCAAAATATAAATGTTACTACAATCGAAGACCCGGTTGAATATCGTATTTTAGGGGCGACGCAAATACAGGTAAATGAAGATAAAGATATAACTTTTGCAAAGGGCTTACGCTCGATTGTGAGACAGGACCCCGATATTATACTTGTCGGTGAAATAAGAGACGAAGAAACTGCGGAAATAGCCGTTAATGCCGCCCTAGTCGGTCACCTTTTATTCTCGACCTTCCATGCTAATGATGCAGCGACGTCTATTCCAAGATTGATTAATATGGGGATAGAACCATTCTTACTCTCATCCACACTTGATTTGGTTATCTCTCAAAGATTAGTTCGAAATATTTGTTCTACCTGTCGGATTAGTAAAGAGGTGACTCGAGAAGAGATCGAGAGCGATTATCCTGGATGGGGTAAATATTTTGATAAAAAAACCACATTTTTTGTAGGAAAAGGGTGTGAGAATTGTAATAGCACTGGTTACAAGGGTAGAATAGCAATTTTCGAATTTATGCCAGTCACTAAAGCCATTAAAGGTTTGATTTTATCGAACCCTTCGGTTGAAGAAATTTGGGAGATGGCAAAAAAACAAGGTGCACATAGCTTATTAGAAGACGGTCTTTCAAAAGTAAAAAATGGTTTCACGACTATAGAAGAACTAGCTAGAGTGGTTGCAACTAATAATTAAGACAGAAAAAATGCCGAAAAAGAAATTTTATAAAAACAAAAAAAGAACTAAACCCGTTCGGCTCTGGGGATATCCTAAAGAGCGTGATTATCTCTTGGAGAACTTGGCAATTTTAATTTCATCGGGTATAGGCATCTCAGAAGCGACAACAATTGTTTCTAGCGGCTTAAAATCTAGAAGATTAAAGAAGGCATTACTTCGAGTTACAAATGAGCTTAATAATGGGTCGACGCTATGGAAAGCACTAACTGGTTCTGGGCTGGTTGAAGAAAGCTACATAAACTTAATCAAGGTTGGTGAAGAGTCGGGGCGCTTAGTTGACAATCTTAAAATGATCATAACTCAACAGCAAAAAAGTCGCACATTTAAGGCAAAAGTTCGAACGGCGATGGCATATCCAATAATTGTTCTGGTTCTTATTATGGTAGTTGGATTGGGGTCAGCTTGGTTTATACTGCCAAAAATATTGCAACCTTTTTCGGAAATGAACGCTCAAATTCCAGCTGTAACCAAAATAATAATGAATTTCGGCATATTCCTCCAAAAATATGGGATAGTTTTTGTTCCAACTTTATTTATGACAATCATCCTTTCTATCTACCTTTTTTTTGTTAACAAACACCTAAGGTTTATTGGACAAGCACTTTTGATGCATACACCAGGGTCAAAAGATATCATAAAACAATCAGAGATTGCTCGTTTCGGATTTGTTTTTTCGGGCTTGTTAAATTCTGGCATGCCAGTCGATGAAGCCCTTAATTCTCTTGTTAGCACGTCAGTATATCGGCCATATACCAAATTTTATAGTTATTTATCAGGAATGATTACTGAGGGATACTCTTTCCAAAAAAGTTTTACAAAATATCGAGGTTCAATAAAGCTTATTCCTAATACAATACAACAAATGATTTTTATTGGTGAAAGGTCGGGAAATCTTGTTGGAGTGTTGGACAAAATATCTGAAATTTATGAAGAAAAGCTTGATATTACCACAGATAACATCTCAATTTTAGTCGAGCCGATTTTGTTGTTGGTAGTGGGTTTTGGAGTTTTGATTATTGGTCTTTCAGTTATTATGCCGATCTATAGCCTAATCGGCAGTGTCGGAGGATGATGTGTGGTTGATAAAAAGAGCTAAGCTTGGCTTTACTTTTTTTGAATTAATAATAGTTGTAGCGATTATTGGAACCTTAGCCGCCCTTTCGATGCCTTTTGTTAGTGCTTTCCAAACAAGAAACGATCTTGATGTGGCGGCGAATACCTTGGCTCAAACCACCAGAAGAGCTCAGAGTTTAGCCATGGCGACTGATCTAGACTCTCAATGGGGAGTAAAAATTACAAATCAAGACATCGTTTTATTTAAAGGCGCTAGCTATGTAGCGAGAGATCCTTCTTATGATGAAACTTACAGCATTTCGTCGAATATTTTAGTCTCAACTACCACAGAAGTAGTCTTTTTAAAATTTTCAGGCACGACGGCCGGCGGTACAATTAATTTAGCTAATGGAAACGACACAAGGACAGTCACGATAAATGAAAAAGGCATTGTCAGTTACTAATAAAAAGGGTTCAAGTCTCATCGAAGCATTATTGGCGGTGGCAGTTTTTGGTTTGTTTGTGAGCGCGATAGTGGGTGGACTTATCTACGGCCAGGAGAGTACCGTCTTGGCTGGCCAACGCCAAAGGGCGACCAAGATTGCTGACGAGTGTGAAGAGGCAGCGAGATCAATAAGAGATTCTGGGTATACCAACTTAGTTAATGGCACTTATGGGCTAACCTCTACTGGTGGCCATTGGGCATTAACCGGGACTTCTGATGTTACAGATATTTTTACTCGATCAATTACAGTGGCTGACGGTTCAATTGATCAGAAGATAATTACATGCAACGTAAACTGGGCGCAAAACCGACAAAGAAGCGGGAATGTTCAGTTAGTTACCTACTTAACAAATTGGAAAACTACTATCTTGTCCTCGTCACAAAAGGGAATGCTTGTATTTGGTGACGGTGGTAATTCTACCGATGCCATTAAGTATCAAATATACGACGATAATACCGGTACCTGGTCGGTGGCGGCAAATACTGCTGACGTAGATACAAGTACGAGCAATAAATATGTGCGATCTGTCGAGATATTTTCCTCAGCCACAAGAAATGAGAAAGTATTAGTAACAAGGCATTATAATGGAACAAGAGCCTGGTTTTATGCCCAAGTTTTTAACGGTACCACAAATACTTGGGGCAATGTAAATCTTTTATCCAACTTTGCCACTACTACAAATCTAGATATCCAAAGGTTTGATGGAACATATCTAGCTAATGGGGACTTTGTGGTTTTGTATTCTGATAATACTGCTGTGCCCAAATTTAAGGTTTGGAATGGAACTGCCTGGTCAAGCGCTTCAGGGGTGGTAGGAAAATCTACTCCAAGTATAGGCGGAATCCCAAGCTATATTACTCTTAAACAAAGACCCGGAACAAACGAAGCTATGGCGGTTATATTCGATCAATCATCTGATACAAACTCGCTTTATTTTTGGATAGGGGCTAATAATACCTATGAAACTGCCGACTGGGTATTATCGGTTGAACATTCTAACCAAGCGCCGCTCACCACAAAAAAATTTGCCGACTTTGAGTGGAGTAGTACGGATGCGACTAAAGGTGCCATGATTTACACTAATAGATCTAGCGATAAGCAAATGGATCTAAAGATATGGACTGCAGATGGTTTTGGGTCGGGAGCCTGGAGCAGCGCCACAGAATATCCAACGGCTCAAATTAGTAATATCGGAGCATTATCCATAACTGCAGTCAAAGGTACAGACAATTTTATCGCTTGCAATAAAGATGCGGACTCAACGCCCCGATATATCTGTATGAGAGCTGATAACTCTGGCTGGGTTTCATCGTCGAATACTACTGTTTCAGCGGTAACAGATCCAGGCGTTCAGATTAGTTATGGTTTGGGTTTTGAACAAACTACTTCTCAGTACGGTATTTCGCCGTTTTCAGACAATACTGGGATTTTAAAATATAAAAAATATACAAGAGCATCAAATGCTTGGGATTCTACTGCAACAAATGTAAATACTGTGGCGGTGGGAACAATTGAAACTGTTAGGGTAATCCCAAACCCTAACTCCGACGATTTGATGATCTTTGCAGGTGATAGTAGCTTAGATGTTTATTCAGTAATTTTTGATGGCACAAATAATAGTTTTTATAACACCCCTGCTGGTAAAGCATGGCTTGTTCATGGCCTTAATGGTTCAGATGTCACTGATTATTGGTATGACTTTGTTTGGGATGGTATGTGATGAATAAGATAAGCAGGATTAAACAAAATAAAGCCATCAGACAAGGATTTACTCTGGTCGAGTTGGTGATTTATATGACGATTCTGGGAAGCATGATAACGGTCCTAACTAGTTTTGTTGTCCTAACTTACGAGTCGAAGATAAAATCACAAGTTGTGGCCGAAGTAGAACAAAGTGGAAGCCAGGTAATGGATATTATTTTACAAACCACTCGAAATGCAACCCTAATTAACACGCCACTAGCTCAAGCAAGCGGTTCAAGTTTGAGTATCAACACTATTTCTGGAATAACGACTCCGACGGTTTTTGATTTAAATAATTCAAAAATTAGAATAAAGGAAGGAACGGGGGTAGCCACCAATCTAGTTGGGAATCGATTGCTGGTAAACTCGCTTAGTTTTTCAAATCTAACTGAAGCTGGGGCCTCTGGAACAATTAGAGTCCAATTTACACTTACTTATAACAACAGCTCTGGTATGAAGGAATATGATTATAGCAAAACCTTTTATGGGACAGCGAGTCTGAGGCCATGAAAATATTAATTGCTAGTCATAGAAAATCAAGAATCGAAAAAGATGGCTATATCGCCTTGGTTACAGTTTTGATTGTTGGCTTAGTCGCCTCTACCGTCATGGTTTCATTAATTGTGCTCGGCTTAGGCTATTCTAGAACCGGTCAAACTACAGTTTTATCGACACAGGCACGTCAAACAGCGGATGCTTGTGCAGAATATGCCTTATTACAGATCAGAAACGATTCTGGATATACGGTCACAAATGCTTCTCTTAATATTAATAATATAAGCTGTGTATATAGTGTTACAAATCTTGGGGGGAGCAATAGACAAATTGATGTAGTGGCCACAGCCAACACCGTAAAAAGAAAACTCCAAATACAGATATCGTCTCTAAGTCCAAAAATAGTTATTTCTTCCTGGCAAGAAATTCCATAAGATAAAGTGTATTTATAAGTGAAAATAAAATATAATAAAACAAATACAACAAAAGGAGGAGCAAAAATATGAATAAATCGAAGGGATTTACCTTGATCGAGCTAATGATTGTTATTGCAATTATTTCGATACTTGCCAGTATCGCGGTTATTGCTATCAATCCTCAGAAACAACTGGGAGATAGTAGAAACACTCATCGACGAGCTGATGTGAATACAATAGTTAACGCAGTCTATCAGTATAGTTTAGATAATAATGGCAGTTTGCCAACAACAGCACCGGCAATATCCACAACCCCAACAATTATATGTAATACGAGTGGTGCATCTTGTTCGGGTGCTTCATACATTGATTTAGGGCAACTAACAGCCTCAGAAAAATATTTAGTATCTATACCCATAGATCCATCTAAGCCAGCCTCTCCATCATCGGGCTATATGATTACCAAAAGTGCAAATGGTCGAATTACCGTCAATGCACCCTCGGCCGAGAACAGTGCCACGATTACTATCACCAGATAGACATAATAAATAATTATATATTGTAACCGGATTGAAATAAGTGGTTAGATTAAGGCGGAAAAGCGTTTTATTGGCTTTTACCCAAATAAAATTACTAATTCTGTTTAGAAAACTATAAACTGTGACTTAATATCACCGTTTTCATCGTAATATCGTTGTTGTCCGCCCTTTATTTGGTCAGAACAAGTAGCGTCTTCTCCTGTTTCTTCTAAATAGCAGGTTCCATCACCACAGGTTGATTGCTTGGTACAAGACTGACCATTATATTTACTTGGCTTTTCGAGTTTGTAAGTTGAAGTACAATAAGAATCACCTGTAGGGATGCTAGTAATTTTACTAAAACCTGGTGGACAGAAACCAAAAAAAGTTCCTTTAATACTTGCATAAATAATTAGTACAAGAATCACAAAAATAAAGAGTCCAATCGGCAGTAAAATTAAAATAATTTTCTTTTTATTTTTAATTATGTTACCTCCTTAATTTTATAGTATAAACCTAATTTGACTGAGATATAAATAAAAAAATAGCCATTATTCAAAAGCTAGTTTTTATTAAACTACGGGAAAAAGCAAAGATTATTACATTATCGATCGAAAAAACTGCTTTTAATCTTACTTTTTCGGTACCAACAAAATCCAACCAACTGGTACTTATTCTGTAACCGTTATTTTAACCGCAATTGCCCTATAATAAACTCTTGTATCTTAGCTTCAATTAACTATAATTAAATTAAGAAATATAAGTATGAAATAGAGGGAGGGCAGTAAGATAAACTCCTTACGCTCAAATCAGAGGTGGATTAAAAACAAAAAGGTCTATTCACTATTAGGACTTATCTTATTATCTTTATTCTCACTATTTACTACTCTCCTTATCACTAACTCAGCCTCTGCTTCTGTAGCTAAACAATTTAACTACCAAGGTAAGCTAAAAAACGCTGATGGCACCCTTGTAGCGAATGGCTCATATAACATTGAGTTTTTTATTTATGACGCATTAACCTTGGGTAACTGCCTTTGGTCAGCCCGAGGAACTTGTGGGACTCCTACTCCCAAAAGTGTATCGACAACGAGCGGTATCTTCTCGACCATGCTCGGAGAATCGGGAGATAACGCTATGATTGACTTTACCTCCGATACCTATTATCTCGAAGTCAGAATAGATTACGGTGGTTCATATGAAATTCTTACTCCCAGAAAAAGAATTGGTTCTGTACCTCAAGCCATGAATGCGAATAGTCTAATCGGGGATGGTAAGATTGCTATTACTGGCTCTCCCCTAGGAGTCCTAGTCAGTGAAGGAACTGTCTATATCAATCCAGCCACAGCTACAGCTAACTACACCCTCCTAGGCCTAGCCGTTGGAGGAGTCCAAAAACTAAAGGTTGATGCAGAAGGAGATTTAGTATCTGCAGGAACCCTAGCTGGCTCTAATCTCTCCGGAACTAATACAGGAGATCTAACTCTCTCTGCTATTGGGACAACCCCGAATGCTAATGGTATGACTCTAACTAACCAAATCCTTAATCTTCAACCAGCTGATGGTACCTATGGTGGTATAGTCAGTACTCTAGCCCAAACCTTTGCTGGTAACAAAACCTTTACAGGAACTATTACTTCGTCCGCTATCGGGAATGCCTTAATTGCTTCAGGAGCAGGAGCTAACCTAGCCTTTACTGGAGCAGGGACAGGCCAGATAACCACAGCTACTAATCAAAACCTAGCTCTAATGCCCGGGGGGACAGGGAATGTGGGGATAGGGACGACAAGTCCAACCTACAAGCTTAATGTATACGGGGATAATACAACTGCGGGCGATGGTTGGAACCTGCAAGGTAACGGGATCAAATTAGATGGGCCAGCGAATGCCGATAAAGATATTGTTTGGGCTGACGCTGGGGTTGATAAATGGTATGCTCAGATTTATCGAAATGAAGGTGGTTCTTTCTGGTATCTGGGTAACCAAGAAAGCGGGAACATACCATTGACTGTCTCTGGTTCAGGGAGAATTGGTATTAATAAACAGACAAATTATTTGGACTACCATGCTTCACAAGTGACTGGTACTGGCTTGGATGATATTTCTGTTGGTGGCCAATATACGAAAGATTATTTAGCTATCTACGAAACGGAAGTCTCGGCAGTTAATGGTTACACATTTACAATCACGGCCGGAAACGCATCAACAAATGCTACCTATACTAATAATGGGCAGACATTTACTGTAAAGAAAACAATTTCAGGCGGGACTACTTTGATGACGACAGGGACGGGTGCTCCGGCTTCAAGTGGTATTTTGACCAAGGCAACGGGAACAGGAGACACATCGTTAACCTTTTCAACAGTTAGTGTCGCTGACATTATGCAATGGAGGAAATCAATCGATAATGGTGTTAATTATGGAACCTATACTTTATTTAATGCTTCGATCACACCAGTTGTTATCGAAAATGGTTTAACAATCGGGTTTGATGCCGTTATTGGTCATACCGTTTTAAACAAGTGGCGATTTGGGGCGTTT
>CAZQGP010000011.1:0-2776 GCA_964593075.1 uncultured Candidatus Saccharibacteria bacterium | reverse complement strand
AAGCCTTAGAACTATCTATCTTTGGCTGACCTGGCACTTCGTGTCTGACCACCCTTGCGACCGGCAACGCGGGCTTCTTCCGATGAAAACTCGTGGGCCGTTCCTCTTTCGTGAGCTACACGTCCCCCTTTGCTGGCGATTGTTCGGCGTTTCTCAATCGTCATCGAAGCAAACCCCCTTCTTGAAGTTCCACTAGATTTTGGCATTTTTTAGCACCTCCTTAGTTGATTTATTAACAGTTGACTAAAAAAATATACCACTCTACCAGAAATAGTCTTTGGATGAAGTACTAAACTCTACTGTTATATATAGTGTGATTTGCTTTGTGCTCAACTTTGGTTATGATATATCAAAGGGGGGAATATGGAAGATATTAAAAAGACAGATGATAAGGTAGGACAGAGAAGTTTTCTGAAACCGTTGTTAATAATATTAGTATTAGTAATACTACTTGGGGGAGGATTTCTTGTTTACACAAACTACTTCCAAAGTTCTACTGATACAGAAACAGCTTCAATAGTAACGCCTGTTGTTACTGTAACTCCTAGAGCTACTGCAACAGCCACAACTGCTGTTGTCGAGGGAACGGCAGATTGGAGTACTTATACTAATTCAAAATATGGCTTTAGCTTTAAATATCCTAAAGAATGGGCAAGCACCAAGGTAGAAAACACAGCAAGCGACGAATTTGGATCTCCGGTTTTTAAAGTTTCATTTGAAGACCCTGATATGAAATTAAAAATACTTTGCGCTAATAACGAGTCTGAAAATTGGAAAGATGCGACTCCGACCAAGACAACTTGTGACCCAATCCTCTCTAAACTAACAGTAGCACAAAAAGAAGCTTTTACTGGTCCTAAACCCACTGATAACATTTTCGTTCGAGTATACTCTAAAAACGAAGCAGTCACACTTAAGGATTGGCTTTATAACACATATCATCAACCAAATACGGAACTTGAAAATTATCAGGTAGGCCAGATGATTACACTTGCTGGGTTAAGTGGTTATTTCTCATCAATTGGATGTTGTGGTAGTGATGATAGAAGCTATGTAATAACCAGCGGTAACTATGTATATAGTCTCGGAAGTAACTATTTTATTGGTACTCGAGAAAATGAAACGATGCCGGCAACTTTTCAAAAAGTTGCAAAAACATTTACTATAACTAAGTAAAAAGGAGAAATATGGAAGATATTAAAAAGACAGATGATAAGGTAGGACAGAGAAGTTTTCTGAAGCCGTTGTTGATAATATTAGTGTTAGTGATATTACTTGGTGGTGGATATTTTGTGTATACAAACTATTTCCAGAATTCTTCTGATACAGAGACAGCATCAACAGTAACACCTGTTGTCACCGCAACACCGAGAGCAACCGCTACCTTGGCTGCCTCTCCTACAGCAAGTAGTGAAACTGCCTCTTGGAACACATATACAAGTACCACTGGGAAATATACTATTAAGTATCCAACTGACTGGGGATATGACGCCACACAAGTAGGGATTACTCGGATTGATAGCCCCGCAACCTTGAAGATTATTTCAGATATTACATCTGGTAAAAGAGAACCGTTCGGTTATTCACATGATATAAATATCACTTATAACGAAAAGATCACTGACGGCACAACTGTGTTCAATAGTTTATCAGAATTCATTAGTAGCGGCCCTTATACTGAAATGAAAGAGATTACGTTTGCTGGTCAAAAAGCATACGAAGGAATAATGGGAGGTTACGATGCTTATTATACCGTTCTATTGGTCAAGGACTCGCATCTATATCAGATATATTTTGGTTTGAAGGAAATAAAAAGTAAATTAAGTAGCACTGAAACTTTGATATTAAATAGTTTTCAGTTTACAAATTAGGAAGAAAACTAATTGGTGCTTGTGTTATGATTTGCTTTAGATACGATATATCAAAGGGAGGAATATGGAAGAAAAATTAAATAGGTTACGCAGGTTCAACTTGTTTATGGCTCTACTGCACTTTGGGCAGGGTGTGGCGATGTTGGTTTTGAGTAGTAGTTTTAGTTTGCCGGTTATGACTTCGTTTTTGAAGTTTGATTATTTCACTTATAAGTTGGTTCCGGATCCGACAACTATGTTTGACCTTCGAATTGGGCCGGTAATTGCGGCTTTTCTATTTTTGTCGTCGCTTGCTCACTTGTTGATAGGAACAACATTCAACAACTGGTACAACGAAAACCTTAAAAAGGGTATGAATATTGCCAGATGGGTTGAATATTCGTTTAGCTCGTCAATTATGATTGTCGTCATCTCGATGTTGGTTGGTTTGTATGACATCTCGACATTGTTGCTTGTCTTCTTCCTTAATATGATGATGATTCTGTTTGGCTGGATGATGGAGCTGCATAATCAATCAACTGGTGGCAAAACCAACTGGACATCGTTTATTTTCGGATGTATAGCCGGTATTGTGCCTTGGATAGTGATCGCCATATATCTATTTGGTGCCGGTAGCGGTAACGAAAAAGCCCCGACATTTGTCTACTGGATTTACTTCTCGATATTCCTATTCTTCAACTGCTTTGCACTCAATCAAGTTCTCCAGTACAAAAAAGTCGGTAAGTGGCAGGATTATCTTTATGGCGAAAGGGCTTATATTATATTAAGTTTGGTTGCCAAATCACTGCTTGCGTGGCAAGTATTTGCCGGAACTTTGCGACCAGTCTAGAGATTTTTCCTAAAAAGTTAGGGTCAATCACTTGCTTATTTTGGCTGTATCTGTAAAAATATACGCATATGGTGAT
>CAZQGP010000010.1:0-4317 GCA_964593075.1 uncultured Candidatus Saccharibacteria bacterium | reverse complement strand
ATTTGAGGTTGTTAAAGAGATTGTTTCTCCCTCAGATTCTACAACTAGCAATGCAACATCGCCGTCAATTGGAGCATAAGGGCTGGTTGGATATGGCACCGAGATATCCGTTGTCCCTGGCGTAAATACGCCTGCCGCCTTAAAAGTTGGAGTATTTGGAGAGTCAGCTGCCATCTGCCACTGTCTTGGTTCTGTATAGATAGTTTCTAAATCTAAGTTCTTGCTGTTTGTTACAAATTTTAGCGGCCCTAAAAGATAAAACTGTGGGCTAACATTTGGCGCTTTCCACCTATACTCAATGGTTTTTGATTCTCCCATTTTAAAGTCTTCATTCCAAGATAGAGTCTTGTTTGTTCCATCATCTAAAACAGTAAAATCTCCCGTCTCTAACATAAATGAACTTGGGATACTTTCTTGGATTATCCCAGTGAAACTAGTGCTCGCCTTAATATTTATCTTAGAAGTATATGTTTCGGGTGGATAAATTCGAGTTGGAGCTTCTCTTTGAATCTCGAAGGTTGGGCTCTCTTCAACTGAGAATTCGTCATCAATGTCGTGAGTCCCGAGTCTAGTTATGGCCGATAGGTGAAGTTTATACTTGCCAACTGCATTTGTTTTATAGGATGCATAAAAATCCGGGGGAATATCTTTTTTGTAATCAGTACAAGTTTCAGAGACGACAATTCCCTTGTTTTCAGTTGAAAGAGTTTCTGTTTCCCCGTATGGATTAGTTATCTGTAAATTAACCCTTGCTTCACAATCCATATTGCCCTTATCATCTAGAACCGCCATAGCCAAAAAGGCTTTTTCTCCGGGATAATAGACGGCTTTATCAGGATTTGCTGCGAGTACCCCCCAAGTGAAATCCTGCGTAATATTTTTTTCAACACTCGGAGTTTTGATCAAAATTTCAAGCTGATATTTGCCAGGCTTAAATTGATTAACTTCCGGTATCTTTACATTAAAGTCATCGGTTGCGGATCCATTGCTACTTATCTCTGTAGTAAGATTTGATGCTACATTATCCTTAACTACTTTTACCTCTATGCTTGAATCATCAACTTGAACTTTACCAATTCCAGTTTTTATCATTTTTGTCTTTACCAAACCATCCGAGTTTAAAGTAAAGGTGGGGTCCTCCGTTGCCTTAAATTCAGAGTTTTTGGTTGTTGCAGAGAGCGTCGGTTTTGGTGAAAAAAGAGGTACTACAAATAAAATAAAAGTTACAATAAAAACACCTACAGTCATTCCAATCGAACCATATTTCGCAGTCTTTACAAGCCTCTTATTGTGGTATGCCTGGGTCTTTAAAACATATCTTGTTTCAACTTTCTTAAGTGCATCGATATGTTTCTTGTTTGAGTTGGTTGTAAATTCAATATTATTAACTTCTATTCGATGTGTTACTCTCTCTCTTAAAACTAACTCTTTCTTCTTTTTTCGAGTAAACAAAAAACCATACGCTAAACCCCAGGTTTTACCTATTTGCTGAGAGATTTTTGTTATCAATCTTTTTGTTTTTCTCAGAGCCAGAACCCTCTCTTTTTTTCTTATTCTATTTGTTATTAATTATAGCTTTATTAATCTTAGAAATGAAGAGTAATTTCAATAAAAAAATACCCTCTTTTTGAGGGCATTTTTCTTGATATATATTTATTCGGTTTTTCCTAGTTCCTGATTGACATTATCAACGACCACTTCTAGCTTATCGGCTGAAAGACTTAGTTTATTATTTACCTTCCCAATAATCTCCTCAAGACTAACATCTGACTTAATTAGATAGTCAAATACCTGAGATTGCATCGCATTAACAAGTTCCTGGCTATCACTTAGGTTTGATAAAATAATGACCGGTATGTTTTTACTTGCGTCTTCTTCTCTGATGTTTTTTAACATAGTAAGACCGTCCATGACCGGCATCACCATATCAAGGAGAATCAAATCTGGTGGAGACTTTTTAACTGCATCAACGCCTTCTAAACCATTTTTTGCAGTCTCCACATTAAAACCTTCAACTTCAAGCTTATTTTTTAAAGCACTTTGCAAAGAAGGTTCATCTTCTACTATTAGAATAGTGGCCTTACTCATTATTACCATCCTTCTTAAAATGATTGTTAATATCAACAATGATTGTATCAAGACTATTTTCGGCTTTGATATAATATTTCTCTATCCCCATAACGTAGTATGAGTTTACCTTATTATCGTCTACCGAGTTTGAGACAACAAAAACTGGAATGTCTTTCCATTGATCTTGCGTTTTCATCTTCTGTAAAAAATCTAACCCAGTTTCATTATTTAATAGATAATGATCAAGCCAAATCGCGTCTACCTGACCGTTCGCACTTAATGCATTAATTGCCTCATCCGCCGAAGTCGCCATTAAGACCTCGTATTGATGCTTTTTAAGACTTACACTAATTGCCTTTCTAAGCGAGCTCTCATCTTCAACAACTAATATTCTTTTATCTGGCATTTTTCTCCCTTCTAACTCCATAAGGAGCTTATTTATCTTTAGTTATTATACCCTATTCAAGTGGTTTTGAGCCAGCCCTTTCTTTCATTCCATTTATCGGTAGAGCGACATGGAAGGTCGTCCCCTTATCTTCTTCTGATTCAAACCAAATCTTACCATTTGACTCTTCAACTATCGATTTAACAATATAGAGGCCAAGCCCACTGCCCTCGGCATCTAATGCTTTTACATTATCAGCCCTAAATAATTTGGAAAAGATTTTTTCTTGTTGTTTTAGTGGAATCCCAAATCCCGTGTCGGCAACCGAGACGGTGAGATTATCGCTGTCTTTTTTTATAGAGATAGTTATCTTGCCGCGACCTCCAGTATATTTTATCGCATTAGTTAATAGGTTTTGAAAAATAATTCTCGTCAATTTTGGATCCAATAATATCTCTGGCATCTCCTCATAATCTTCAACTACATAAACCTGTTTTTCTTTGATCAAAGGCGTTAGCTCTTCAATTACATCTTTAGATATCGCAATAATATCAGAAGGTTCGGGCTCAACACCGAAGGTGCCTAACTCTATTCGAGAGGCATTCAAGAGAGCATTCACTAAACTAACCATCCGCTTGTTCCCTTTGTATATTTCATTTAGATACTCTTTTTGAGTCGCATTTGTTTCTCCAGCGTCTCCATTTAAAAGCATCTCTGTAAACCAATTAATAGAAGATAACGGCGTTCGGAGTTGATGAGAGGCAAGCGAAACAAATTCAGTTTTTGCTCGATCGACTTCCTTAGCTTTAGTTATATCTCGCTCAATTCCAACGAAAAATATAACTCTATTTTTTTCATCTAAAATTGGTGAAATAGACAAAGCCGCATCATATTCTTGTCCATCTTTTCGCTTGTTTTTCAATTCACCGTTAAAGCTTTGTTTTTCAGTATTGATTGTTCGCCACATTTTGTCGTAGAACTCTCGATCCATCATCCCGCCCCCCAGTTCACTTGTCCCGGCCTTTTTTCCGATAGCTTCTTCGACGCTATAGCCAGTAGTCATTTTTAGAGACTTATTAGCATATAGGATAATCCCTTCGGGATCAGTAATAATTATTTGATCTGAAGCATTTTCGACAGCTAATTGAAATTTCTTGAGATTACTAGCATAATCCTCAAGCCTTTTTTCATAGCCAATTCTTTCTGACAGGTCTTTGATTGATAAAAGAAGATATTTCTGTTCTGCGATCTTAAACACACGACCGACAATTTCAACACCGAGTTTTGTTTGCCCAAAGATTAATTCAGTTTGAGCCGTTGACAATCCAACGTTAATCAATGAATTAATAAAATCCTTAATTTGAATTCCGTCCATACCATAAAGTACATTAATCGGTTTGTTTTTTATATCAAGCCAATCATTCTCGTGAAACAAATTCATGGCAGCATTATTTTGCTCGACAATCAACTCCCAGCCCCAGTTTTTATCCAATTTAATTAAGAGTAGTGGCATTACATTTTCATTGAAAAGTAACTGATATTTTTTTTCGCCCTCAAACTGCTTTCGTTTTGAATCTTCAAGTCTAGTAAAAATAAAAATTGTCAGAACAGCCGCGATTATGGCAATTAAGTTTATAGAGAGTAATGAGAGTAGTTGGGTATTTTTTGCAGTCTGATTAACATTTCTATCAAATTCTAATTTTATCACTCCAATTTTATCTCCGTTGTAGTCTTTTAGGACAGTGTAGCTACTGTCTCTTATACACATCTCCGAGCCCACGAGACTAAGGCGAACCTCGTATGCCGTCTTCTGCTTGAAAAAAAAAAATCCATCTCCAATAACCAACCCGACAAATAAAACA
>CAZQGP010000009.1:0-2606 GCA_964593075.1 uncultured Candidatus Saccharibacteria bacterium | reverse complement strand
ATTCCATGACTAGAGGCTTGAATAATGGCATTTTGTTCAGCATGGATTGCCCGACATATTTCATGTTTCTCACCACTTTTTATCCCCAATTCATCTCGCAAACACCCAAGCTCCAAGCAATCCTTAGCACCCCTAGCCGCTCCATTATAGCCAGTGGAGAGAACAATCTTGTCTTTAACAAGCACCGCACCAACACTATGGCGTCTGCAAGTCGCCCTTTCAGAGGCGATTAAAGCCATTTTTAAGAAATAACTATCAATATCAGGCCTTTTATCTTTCCTTTTTGATGATTTTGTTAATTTATCGGCCATATTTTTATCCTATCTTGTGAAATAATATTTGTAAACATCGTTAGCTACCGGGACAGCATACACGTCACCACCACCCGCACCTTCAACTAAAATTGTTAAAGCTATAGTCGGATTGTTGTAGGGTGCAAATGAGGTAAACCAGGCATGTTGCTTAGAGTTGTTTGGTCCAAACTGGGCCGTTCCGGTTTTTCCAGCGACTTCGACTGGTAAATTTTTCAAACTAGAAGCACTGCCACTAGTGACGGTCTGCCTCATACCTCGTTTAATAATATCATCAGTCGTAGCTGATATGACCGAAGTTTTAATAACCTTTGGGCTAATTTTTTCTTTTTCCTTGCCATTTCCTTCTAAAATGCTAGTAACTAAATGAGGCTCAATATAAGTCCCACCATTTGCGATTATAGCTGTCGCGTTTGCAATTTGTAGAGGCGTAACTAAAATATCACCTTGTCCAATTGCCATGTTATAAGTATCCCCCAAGTACCACGAATCAGCCTTTATTCTCTCTTTCCACTCTGGGTCTGGGACTGAACCTTTCGACTCCCCTAATATATCCAACCCGATATAACTCCCAAAACCAAACTTCTCAAGATAGGTTTTCATTTTTTCAGGTCCTAGTCCTTTAACGTTTTGATAGCCACCCCCTATTGCATAAAAAAATGTATTAACCGATTCAGCAATTGCCTTTAATACGTTAGTAACACCGTGCCCGCCTGCCTTCCAATCGGGGAAAGAGAATTCACCTATCTTAATCCCGCCTGTTGAATTGACGGTTGAGGACTCTGTAATTGTCCCTTCTTCTAGCGCTCCAGCTGCGATAAAGGGTTTAATTGAAGAGCCAGATGGATACTCACCAGCTACGGGCCTGAACACTAGTGGCTTATTCTCGTCACTTAGGAGTTTATTATATTCAGCATCGCTTATTCCATTAGCGAATAGATTATTATCGTAGGTGGGTAATGAAACCATGGCTAATACCTCGCCTGTCTGTGGATTAATAGCAACGGCTGAAGCTTTACTAACTTTTGCCAACTGCATCTGTTTTTGCAAGCTCTCGGTTATTTTTTTTTGCAACTCAAAATCAATCGAAAGTTTTAGGTTATCACCCGGTAAAGGAACGGTTGATCCAAGTATTTTTTCATTTCTCCCTTTTGAGTCAACTTCTACCTGTTCCTTGCCCGCCACTCCCCTTAAATACCTCTCAAAGGACTTTTCAACCCCTGACTTTCCGATATAATCATTTAAAAGATAATCCTGATTCTTTTCGAGTTCACTCTCAGAGATACGCCCGACGTACCCCAGCGAATGAGACAATAATCCGCTATCTAAATATTCCCTAATTGGATTTACTTCGACGCTAACTCCATTTAAATCCTTCAGCTGTGACTCAATTAAGATCGCAGTGTCTTTTGTAATATTCTTAGAAATTAAAATTGATTGAGTAAAGCTATTTCCCTTTTCAGATATTTTTTTCTTAACCTCGTTAATTGGGGTGCCAGATATGGTAGAAACCTTTTGTAAGACTATCTCTCGTTGCTTTTTATCAGAAGGAAGGTTACTCGGCATGATAGTTAAATCATAATTTGGAATGTTTTTAACTAACGGCAAGCCCTTAGCGTCATAGATAATACCTCTAGGGGCTCTAACTACTTTCTCTCTGACCCTATTCCCTTCGGCTTGTCTTAAGCTTTGATTTCCATTGAGTATTTGTAATGAAAAGAGACGACCACCAATCAAAATAAATAATAAAAGGCCGAGGCCAATGACAATTAGAAAAGGAGCGGGTTTTCTCACATCTTCAATATTTGGAGCCTCCGCATCGGCTGGAAGGACGTGATACAACCATCTTTCAGAATCAAGGGTTTTACTACTTGCTACCTGCCATTTTTTTTTATTATTTTCAAGACCCGTAATTCTCTTAAATATGTTTTTATTGCTTTTTGGTTTCATAATTATTCACTGTTCTTTTCGATCCAACTAAAATATGGTTCAAGTAAGCGATAAAGAATCAAACCAAAGATTAGTGTACCAGAGGTTCCAAAAATTACATAAACCAAATAATTTTGCCATCCAACAACATTGTTATTAATTAAGATTGGTATCTGTGTTAAGTATATTGTTAGGGTTGAAATTAACAATAAAATCAAGAAGGGTTTGGAAGATCGATAACTGCTTTTTTGATTGAAGAATATTCTTCCGACCAAAACCGTTAATACAAATATTAATATATATTGACCTATAAAACCACTACTTGCGTAATCAAACATTATACCTGCAACTAAAGCTATAATTATC
>CAZQGP010000008.1:0-7850 GCA_964593075.1 uncultured Candidatus Saccharibacteria bacterium | reverse complement strand
ACTTTGGCGACCCGGAGCGGACTCGAACCGCCGACCTCCACAGTGACAGTGTGGCGTTCTAACCAACTGAACTACCGGGCCTAGTCGAAACTTGTCAGATGGAGCCCGTTTATTAGTAAGCGCTGTCACCGCAAGTTTCTTTTTTATACCAGCAAATTATATCAAAAACACGTTCAAAGGTCAATCATAAGAAGAGAGGGCCCGGGCCCTCTCAAATATGAAAACTTTTGTTTTAACAAATTAATTAAACCTTAATTAGATAATGAATTTTTGCTTTCTCTACGGCATCATCAAGCCAGGTTTGAAAGTCTTTAGTCTTGATTAAAATGTGATAAGCGTGAATCTGCTCACCTTGTACCTCTGTGACCTTAATTATGTGATATCCATAAACTGTTTTTACTATTCCGCTAACTTCTCCCTGCTTTAAGGCAAAGGCGGCTGTTTCAAACTCCGGTACCATTTTTCCTTTGCTAAATAAACCCAAGTCGCCACCACTTGCTGCGCTTGTATCTTGGCTATATTGTTTGGCTAACGCTTGGAAGTCTCCTCCCGCTTTAACTTTAGCTAATATTTCTTCAGCTTTTTTCTTTGAATCTTGATTAATATTTGGATCTGATGCAAACTTTTCGGTGACTTTCTGTCTCAGTAATCTAGTCTTATAAATCTGTTCTTTGAACTCATTTGTGCTAAGACCATAGTACTTCTTTAGAACTTCGGCAAAACTCTTATCCCCCCCATTGCTTTTTATAAGTTGGGCATATGAATCGTTAACTTCTTTATCAGTCAATTTTACCTTAAGTTCTTTGGCTTTTTGTTTAATCAATGTATCCTCTACTAAGCGAGTCATTGTCTCTTGTTTGATTTGTTTTAAAATCTTTTTCCCTTCCGCCGATTTGAAATTTACTTTTTTAAATTCAGCTTGGTACTTTTTGATTATATTAACATTGTTAAGATATTCATGCTCCGAGATAAGAGAGCCATTCACTGTTGCGGCTGGATATGGAATAAATTTAGTCACATTGTAAACATAGCTATTTTCCCAATTTAAAGCATAAATACCTATGCCTGTTATCCCAAGCCATAGGACTACTACAGCTATAATTCCAATAATTACTAATTGTTTCTTGCTTTTTACACGAAAAATACCAAAAAGTTTTCTTTCTTTTGATTCTTTCTTGGTTATATTCGTTTCTTCTTTTTTTAAGTCAATAGCAACCGATTTGTCTGTTTTTTTAGAGGTAAAAAACTTCACACCACTCCTTTAGCTTACTTATCTAATAATAATGATAATGGGTTTTGAACAAATGCACAAGCTATTTTTTGTGATTTTTGGTAATAAAATCAATTAGTTCCTGTGCTGACATTTCTTTTTTATTTTTCCTATGAGTAACGTCTGCAAGTGTTCTAATCATTTCCTGAATTTCATCTGGGTCCGAAAGATCTGTTAACTCTATATTTAATCCTGTATTAGTTCGTATCGAGACTGTTCCATATTTAAAAATAGTCGCGAAAATTCCACAGATTGAATATGTAACATCATCAATTTTTTCTAGATCAGTTTCAATAAACTTCTTTGTAAAAAGACTTGTCTGGTTAACACAGATAATCCGTATGTTAGTGACAATGTAAACATCATAAAACCAGATTAAAAAATAATAAAAAGCATAAGCCAAAGCGATTCCAAGAAGAACAATAGATATTATGATAATTATATTATTAGTAAAAAAAATAAATAAACCCGAAATAGCTACTACGGTCAAGGAAAGTGTTACAAAAATATTCTTCCCAAACTTGTTTGGGTTTTTACGAAGTGTCAGAAGAACCTGCTCACTTTCTTTTGGAGTAATTACGCTTCTCATGGTTATACAAATCCGGTTAAATTATCTCTCTATATTACTGTAAATTTTGTGTTGGTTTAACCGTAATCGTTAGCGGCACGCTTTTTGTTCCACAATAGACCCATTCTCCGTGTGCCGGAGTTTTCTTTTTTAAATGGATTTTGAACAGAAAATTTTCCCAACCACTAGCTACGCTAGAAATATTTCTATATCCAGATAAGGATGCGGAGTAAGTCCCTGCATTCACATAATCATGTTCTATCTGGGCTGTACTGCCCGCTTCCACAATGTTTGAGCCATCTCCAAATTCCCAGACATACTTTTCAACGTTTTCTCCACTCCCAGTCAAAATAACATTTGTTGAATTGACTTCACTTGAGGAGGCCTTGCTTGCTGATTCCATCTTACAAGCAGCAAGCTCAAGCTGTTTATCCTTAAGCGTATAAAAACTATTTGCGAGAGTCCAGTCACTTTCTACTCCCTTTTGATCTATTGCCTTGGCTTGCCACTCATATTTTTCTCCTGATTCTAAATTTTTTATGTTATATTCACGATTGACTCGATTATCGCCAAAAAAACGAGGTTCTCCTTCTGGTGACTCCTGCCACAATGTATCGCTTGCCAATCTATATCGAAACTTTATTTTTGTTTGCGCCTCTAGTTCCGTATTCGTGACTTGAGCAATCAAACTTACGCTTTCCGGCCGAACTAAAGCATCTGAAGACGGGCCAATCAAGGAGACCATTGGGACAATTTGGTACTTTGGTACCCAAAGAAACTCATTGGCCGTAGTTACTCCATTGCTCTTTAGTTCATTCAAATTAGCTGTATCATAAGTCTCATTCCCCATTTTAACTTCCTTTTCAGAGCTACCATCTTTCCTGACCCATTTCCAATAACCGTCTTTAACAAATGTGTCATCCGGGTAATTTTCCGCGACACTTGGGTCTATAGTATTTAATAGTGCAATCATTGTTGGAGTTTTAACTCCTTCCTGCGTCATATAATAACCATTTCCTATAGGCGTAAAGTTATTACTTTTCTTTACCTCTAAGGAATCAGTGACATAAATACTTTCTTTAATGGACGGCTTTAATGCGATTGGTTGAGCAACCCCTGATTTATCTAGATAGCCGAGTTTAACGTAATATGTATTCTTGTCAAACCAGTTAGATTGATCGGTATTGATAGAATAATTTTCTTCAGCTAAATTTACATTTGTATTTGTTTCGCTACTCTTATAGGTTGCTTTGTATTCTTTATATTTTGCTTTCTGAAACTCTTCTATCGATAAGTATTCACTCGACAGATAGTCTGTTGCTTGTACAACTACCCAACGATCCATACTACTCGCCGGGGTCTTGTTCAGCGTTTGCTTTGCAGCAATCGCCGCAACGTTGGCATCTTTCTCTTTGTTTTTTTCACCGCTTAAAGAACCCAAAACATCACTCTTTAGACCACTGTCACCAAAAATGCCCATATTGTTTTGAAATAAGTATTTATCAAAGTTTCCACTAATAACTGGGTTGTACTTCTTCAAAGCAACTGTACCATAAACTGGATCACCCTCTAAAGCAGTTTTAGCTGCCAAATAGGTCGTTGTTCCACTGCTTAAATCATCAGCGATTTTTTTAGCGGCCTCTTCGGTTTTTTTAGCATCACTGCTATTTAATATGTTCAAGGCCAGATACTTACCATTAACACTCGTTACTTCCTTGTCTTGCACTTTTTGCTTTATTAGCTCACATTTAATATGATCTCGGGTAACCTGTTGTTGTTGCTCGGAATAATCATTATAGACATCTCCTAAAACCAATTTAATACTTGTTGTAACCTCTTCATCACTCACTGAAAGGTTATTTTTCTCACCCTCAAGAAAAGCAATTCTGCAGTCAACCATATATTTGGTGGCTATATCTCGAGCGACTGGGGTCACCAAAACTAAACTATTAAAAGCACTTAGCTCCTGATCTACCATTGGCTTTGTGATTGCCTGTCCTCCCACTTTCGCCACCACTTCAGCTTTACCTTGGCGATTTGTAAGATAAATACCTAAAAACAAAATCACTATAAAAGCTATTAAACAACCACCGATAATAAACAAGGTTTTTTTGCTCAAATTCATTTATTCTCTACTCTCCATTTTTTGACTAACGTTTAATATATGGCTCAAATTAACCTATTATTCCTATATTTAATCTTAAGAGCATTCAGTCATGATGTCAACTTTATCGCACTCGTATCAAGACTACTTAATATTATCGGATAAAAAATATTTTGTGTTAAATTTTGATCTTAGTTAAAAAGAAATATATATGTAAAAATTAGTCATCATAATTGCTGGCTTAGTCATCGTAGCTGGGGAAATCACTTTAGTGCTTTTTTTAACTAATTAAATTACTGGTGTTACTGATACCAATACGGGCCAAACCGTTGATACAAAAAACGGAGATAACGCCATAATAAGTGTTAATGCCTGTGACATATTGACAACAGATATTGCGAAAACCCTTCTGGGAGACACTGCCGTTAAGGGGGATCTCCCGGCTAAACAGACATCAACGAAAGATGTATCGATAAGTAGCTGTGTGTATACCGCAAGGATAGATCCTAGTGGTGGAATCAATATCAGCAACACAAAGGGGGTTACTGTCCTTATTAGGGCTGCCAAAACGAGCACTGGAAACGGGTCTAATAAATTTCAATTTAACACTAATAAGCCTTCTGGCATGCAAGGTGTCGACGGGCTAGGAGACAAAGCCTTCTTTAACCCACAACTTGGTCAGCTCAATGTCCTAAAAGGTGGGAACTGGTATATGATTGCGAATTATTCAGGTACCGCCGGCAATGGGACCTTAGCGGCAGATAGACAACTCGCTGACTTACTCAAACTGAAATAACTTTCTAAGTTACGGCTTAAATTCTTTCTATCTAGTTACATAACAGGCGTTATAGGCATATTTTTTTAAATACTTTTTAGCTAAACAGCGACTACGTATCGTCCTTGTGATTTCTTTTTAAGGTTTGTAGTTTATATATCAGCGACTTTAGCCTTTTTGGCGGTAATTTTAAAGAAATCTTATCTCGCCCTTCAACTAATTTAGTATTGATTTCCTTGCTATTTGTTTCTGTATTTTTCCCTTGAGATCTAGGGGTATTATTGTCGATGATATCTATTTCTGATGAAGTAATCACCCCAGCTTCCATCATTAGATTGTCTATTTCAATTGCTTCTTGACTAACATTGAGCGATAATTCATTAAATCCGATTAAGGACAGGCTCTCTAGTGATCTAACTCTAGACAAGGCTACATAACCAAGGCTAGAAGTAAAAGCTTTGCTTAAATCAATCGTGGCATAGTCAAGGGTCATCCCTTGGCTTTTGTGAATTGTAATCGCCCAAGCTAATTTTAAAGGTAATTGTTTGAGGGTTGCTAAGATTGATAAATTATCTTCCATTGTCCAATCAGCTGGTTCAACTGTCACTCTCTTTTGTGTTTTATATATTCTTACAACTGGCAATTCTTCTTCATTAAATGAAATGACTTCCCCGGTTGTCCCATTTACATAACCTTTTTGAAAATTGTTTTTAAGGAACATCACAACAGCTCCTTTTTTTAAAGTCAAATATTCAGGAGCAAGACAATTTTTAACTAATTTTGTGACATATTTTGTTTCGCCTATTTTCACCATTTGGTACTTTTTCTCAGGATTATTAATTTTATCGAGTTCGTTGAGATTATAAGCTTCAGCGTCCATGTTATGAGTATGCAACCTTGTTGGTGTTATCTGTTTGGGGAATTGAAAATCTATTCGATTAATTAAGCGTTGTTTGTTTATATCTGAAACATTGTTTGCTCTTATTTCATTTAATAAGCCAAGCAATAAATTGTCTTGCTCGTGCCTAAAAGATTTATATAAATAACATATTAGTGGGTTTGTTTCTTCCCAAGCCATAGAGCGTGTAATAAAGTCACCCCTATGCCGACTCGAAGAGACTGGCGGCAACTGGAAAAAATCTCCACATAAAACGATTTGAAGACCACCAAATGCATTATTATTATCTCTCACTTTTTTACAAACAGCGTTAATCATGTCTAGTTGGTAGTTATGAAGCATTGATACTTCATCGATTATTAACACTCTTGCTTCTGAGATTCTGTTTCTTACACTCTTTTTATATGAAATCACGTTTAGTTCTTTCTCATCTAGCGTTTCACTAATACCTATTCCTGACCACGAATGAATGGTTTGACCATTGATATGGGTCGCAGCTATTCCCGTCGAAGCTGTGATCCCCGTGGGTATCCCTGAGTCGCTTAAGTATTTTATAAATAAATTCAGGAGATATGTCTTGCCCGTGCCTGCACGACCTGTAATAAAAACATTTTCCCCGTTTTTTAAAACTTCTAAAATACGCTCCTGATCTTTTCCTAAAATAATTTCCAATATAGTCTTTCTTATTAATCAATCTATCATATTATTGCACTATTAGCTCTAAAATGAAGGCTTATAAACCTTAAATCACTTTAAAGTAAATCAATCCCTTTTTTATTTATAACTTTTTTGTAAAATATATTCGTAATAATTGCTGTATATAGAAAATGGCCGGGGGCGCTTGCGCGCCTCCGGCCGTGTTGTACGGAGATGTAGTCTAGTAGAGAATCTGCTCGATTTCCTCGAGCGCGTTAAAGCTCGTGGTATCCTTCCAGGACAGTAAAGGCTTGGAAGTCTCAACATAATCCTTCAAAAGGATGTATCGCTCACACGCCCCAGGGGCGCCCTGCTTCGCCTTCTCGTAAAGAACTGGGAAGACGCAGTCCCCAAGGTTACCCCATGTAGAGGGCTGACCCTGGACGAACCACTTCAGGAAGTGGGAAAAATCGTCATCCCACATCTTCCACTCTGGTTCTCTTCCAGTCTGAGCAAACACCGCCCGCAATGGGGCGATCTGTTCACGCCTTTCAATGCGAGCGATCTTTTTCTTGAGGCCGATGACCTTTCCCTTGGCCACCTTAGTGGCGGCCTCAGAGTTGGTCAGCTCAGTTTCGATCTGTACTACTTCAGCTTCGAGGTCTGCGACATCCTGTCGCAGATTGGTCCTCTCGGCCAGGAGGCTGTTCACCATCTTTGTCTGATGGTTCTCCTCCCTTTGCGCCGTATTCAAATCGACCATCGATCGGCCTGCGAGGCCGATCATGACCGCCAAGAGCACGGTCAGCGCGAAGAACCACTTTTTCGACATCCTCTTTCTCCTTATTTCGTGTTTATTTCTCCAACAAAAAACAAATATATAATTACTTGTTTATCGCTGGAGAAATATTCTATTCAAGGTACAACGAGGAATATAATAGCACATAGCTTAGTTATTGTCAATAGTTTTTTTAGCTTCCTGTTCGGTATCCTACACAATTATATCGTAATACAAAATATTACTTGCTTTTTGTAATCTATTGTGTTATATTATAGTTAACAGAAAGAACTAAAACATATTTTACATTGTTAATAAATGTATCTTTCTTTTATTTAAAACAAATATACATATAAAGGTTAAATAGAATTATAGATTAGACTCAACACGATATGAGTTTATGTTAAATAATGTCTGATTACTTATCAATCAGAAAGGATATATATGCTTACAGAACTTACAATAATGGGGATACTATCCGCATTTATTGGCTACGAATTTGGCAGATGGGACAAACGGAATATTAACAAAATGATTGAGAGCCACAATGAATCCCTAGATATTGTGATTGGCACGTCTATCGCTCAATACAATAAAATAATCGATGCGGCGACCCACGAATCTTCTAGGGTTGTTAACATGTATGTGAGGACAGATAAACAGATAGAAGCCTATAAAGAGCTTGATTCTATCTATGGTTTTTTTGACAAAAATGAGTTCGTCGATATGTTAGAGCGCAGAACAGGCGCAAAAATAGCAAAATAAGGAATGTTTTTAAATTTATTTATTGTCAAAACCTTTTTGTGCCCGGGCAACCACCT
>CAZQGP010000007.1:0-6550 GCA_964593075.1 uncultured Candidatus Saccharibacteria bacterium | reverse complement strand
ATTCTAACATTTATAGATGATTATTAATTTTTTTCTATATAAAAGCATGAAAGAAAAACCAATATAGTCTATAAAATAAATTCAAAGGGATAAAGAGTGGGGTACTGACTTCTTCAAAACTCAGAGTATTAGAAAAGAGTTCTTTCAATTTCTTATCATTTACAGACCTTTCCTTTTGGATTTTATCTCTTTTTATTTTTATGTCTTTTCTTGAAGTAATAATTTCTTTATAACTACGAATTTTTAGCCCTAGCCACCCTCCCAGGAGAGAATAAACAATCATTAATAATTCGGTTATTATAAACGGGGGCAGAAGAATTAATAGGGTTTTCGTCTGGAAGTTTTTTAGAATAAAAATTATCCTATTTTTTTCAGCATAAAAAAACTTCATCTTGTTGCGGGAAAATGAATACTTATGAAAAATTTTAGATAGTGGCTCAAACCAAATAGTATATCCCTGTTCTCTAATCCTCCAAGACAAATCTACATCTTCGTGGTACATAAAAAAAGCCTCATCAAAAAGGCCAACCTTTTTTAACGTTTCTGAACGCAAAATTAAGGATGCACCGCTGGCAACAGTAATTTCTTTTGATACATTATAACTATCTGATTTATTATAATCTCCACAGTAACTAAATCCTAAATAATGGAGTACATTACCTGTTGTATTTATTAAACCAGAATCGTGTAACAAGATTTTTGATTGGCAGGCCCCTATCTTGGCGTCTTTATCCATCCTTTTCACAAGTGTGCCTAACCAATTGGCGTCGGCAATTGTATCATTATTAACAAGTACAACATACTCATAACCGTCAGATAGCGCTTTTTTAATTCCAATATTATTGCCTTTAGCAAAACCAAAATTTCTACTATTTCTAATAAGTATTACGCTTTTATAATTATCTAAAATCTTCCATGAGCCATCGCTGGAGTTATTGTCTATAAAAAAAATCTTGAAGTCTTTAAACCTCTGTTTGTAAATAGAGGCTAAACACTCTTTTAAATATTCTTTACCGTTCCAGTTAACAATGACTATGGCGACTTGATTCATTTTATTCTTTAGTTTTTATTTTTTCCAGAGACTCTTTTCTAACCAGCTCTGAAAGACTTCTTTCTAACTTCTCTATGGTGTGCAATAATCGAAAGATAATAATAAAAACTACGACAAAACCGATGAAAATGAGAGTATTAAGATTTTCCCCGAAACCTAGGAATTTAGACGCAGAACGAGAGACACTGGGGAAAACAGTCAAGATCAAAATAGTTGCCCATATACACTCAATAATCACAAATTTAAAAAATGTTTGTCCGCTTTCTCTTTTTATGAACCTTACAAATTGAAAACCGATAAACATTATAGCAACGAGGCTTATTAATATTTGGTATACAGAAATATTACTCATTGTCAGCTCGAAATAATCATTTTAATTAAAGTTTTAATACCATTTTTGAAACCTTGTTTTTGTGCCTTATTCATGGAGTAATTAGTATATCTAACCTCTATTGGGATTTCGACGTATTTTAGTTTGTTCCTATATATCTCGCGAATTACTTCACTGTCGTATTCATATCTGTCAGTTTGTGTCTCAATCAACCTCATGGCTTTTTCAGAATAGGCACGAAAGCCGGACTGACTATCGGTAACCCATAGGCCGTAGAGGAGCCAAGTGAAAAAATTACCACAGTAATTAGCAACTATTTTAAGCAGAGGCATTCCTTTTGGATTTTTTAATCTAGACCCGAGAACTACATCGTTCCCCTTGTCTATCTCTTCTAACATTATTTTGATATCACTGGGGTTATGTTGTCCATCTCCATCGATAGTCACAACAATCGTGGCATTTAATATTTTTGCGGCCTCTAAACCTGTTTTTACGGCGGCACCCTTTCCCCTGTTAATTAGATGTTTCAATGCTATTACTTTTTCCTTATTTGCAATATAAAAACAATTATCGATACTTCCGTCATCAACCACAACAATGTTTTGATAGCCAGCCGTCTTTATCTCATCGATTACTTCTTTTATAACTTCTGCTTCATTGTAAGCAGGAATAACAATGTAGATATTTTTTAACATATTTTCTTGATTGATTTTATCACATTAAACGAAGCTAATAAATATAAAAGCATTGTCTTGTGGGTTGAGATAATGCCCAAACTTGATATAATATACAAAGTATTAATATGGTCCGTATTATTAAAAAATCAACAATCTTGAAAAAAAGATTAATTTTGGCACTCGCAGCTTCATTATTTATTGGGGTTTCATTTTGTTTGCCACAAAAAACTTTAGCCGCGTTTAATCCGTCTTCGGTTTTGCCTGACGAAACCTTTACTAGTGTTTCCTCAATGACACAACAACAAATTCAGGTATTTTTGAATGCAAGATCAGGGATATTAAAAAGTTATACGGAAACTAGAGCTTCATACATAGGGCCGAATAATGATTGGCTTGCTCAAGGCAAGCCAGCATCTGAAATTATTTGGAGAGTGGCAAATTGGTATGGCATAAGCCCACAAATAATCATCACAACGCTAGAAAAAGAAGAGTCTCTTGTTTCGATGGCAAGTCCACCGCAGTGGAGAATTGACTCTGCAATGGGGTATGCCTTTTTTGATTCTCCGTCAGCGGATACACATTGTCTTGCCTCAGGAACTTTAGCAGCGACTACAAACCCAACGGGCTCGTGTCGGGGTTTTGCAATCCAAGTAGATTGGGGAACGTCTGGAGCATTAGAACCAAATTTTACCCACGCCAAAGATGTTGGCCAAAACAGAACAATATGCTCGATTTATAATCCTCCACCCTCACCGACCTATGGCGCGTATTGGTGTTATCCGAACGAACTAACTACAGTTTATATTGGGAACAGAGCTACTGCTTCAATCTACTCTTATACGCCGTATCTTACAGTTGGTCCCAGCTTCTACAATATATATAATTCATTTTTCAACCCATATGATTACAGAGTTACTTCTGCCGTTAATCCTCCTACAGCGATGTCAAAAGGCCAAGTTGCCACTGCCCAGATAAAGGTAACAAACACTGGTTCAGCCACATGGTACAATAGCGGGCCTAACCCAGTTACTTTGCTAAGAGCTCCATTTGGTTATGGCTCAGCCCTTTCAACTTGGGACCCTGTTTATTGGATAAACAACACTCAAATTAAGATGGTTGAAGCATCGGTTGCCCCCGGCGAAGTGGCGACCTTTAATATGAACTATGTTGGTAACCCCCCTCCCGGCAGATACGTTGATAAATGGATACCACACATATTTGGGGTAGGGCCGATGCAAGACAGGGGAATGGAGTTTTGGGTAAATAGAGTGTAAATTTGTTAAATGAAAAAATACAAGCAATTACTACCGATCATTATTTTATCTCTAATTGTGCTTATACAGCTATATTATTATCTTTTTATCCCGACTAATTATGAAGCCTATAATATTAGAGATCTTATGGTTAATGTTTTACAAAAAAACCGTGTCGCACTTTTAGGAGCAAAAAGTTCACAAAGTGACCCGAAATATTTATTTGCGGAAAAGATAAACAAAGATTTACCGCTTGATGCTCGTGTTCTATATATTAACGATGCTACAGATGGAACTGAAATGGATAAATATTACAAAATTAGATTGTGGATGGATAATATAAGGGAGTCATTTTTTGAATATACGTATATGCCCGCCAATGAGCAAATAATAGCTATGATGAAAAAATATAATGCAAACTTTTTAGTTACTTATGACAGCAAAGAAATGCTAAACAGATTTGAGCCAAATAGTCTTGATAAAAGTGCTATATATATAATAAGGAATAATAATTTGGAGATATATAAAGTATATGAGTAGCGTACTTTTATTTTTTGTTTTTGTTATTATCTCAGGCTATCTGGCGGTTGAGGTTATTGATGGGAGTAGGCCGTCTCTAAATTTTCTCGAAAAGTTAGGGATGTCATTTGGCTTAGGTCTCGGCATTAACTCAGTTGTAATTATTCTTTTAACTTTGTTAACCATACAAAGTTCAAAAGAGGTTTTGGTAATATCCTTTTGTATACAAATTATTTTGTTTTTAGGAATTCTGTCAAGTCGACCGGCAAAAGAAAGGCTTAAAGAAATCAAACTAAAGAATTTATGGCCAATTATTAAATATCGCTATGATTTTATAGAACTAATTTTACTTATAATAATTTGCCTATTAGTGTTGAGTCGATTTTACAGAGCACTTGGTACACCCTTTAATACCTGGGACGAATTTTCTTATTGGGGAATTGCAGCAAAAGCTATATATATTAGTAAGTCTGCTTTGATTAAGGGTTTTATTGACGGTGGCTTTGAAAAATACCCATTATTTTTGCCGATATCCTCAGCGTCCGTAAATATATTTTTAGATAAGTTTGCAGAAAATTATTCAAGACTAATAAACCCAGCCTTGTTTGTTTCCCTCGGTGTTTTTATTGCTGGGCTTTTAAAAAGACTTGGGTTAAGTTTCAAAGAAATACTTTTGATGTTAATCGTTTTCTTTACGGGAGGGCATATTGTTTCTGAGATGGCCTCGATACTTTATGCAGACATGACATTCGCATATTTCTATGGTATTGCCATAGCCGTATATTTACTAAATTATCTAGATAAACAACGAGAGAGCAACTATATTTTGACGGGGTTATTTTTGTCTCTAGCGGCTTGGACAAAAATTGAGGGATTGCAAATTGCCCTTTTTACGGTTTTTGCTATAGCCGCTTTTGAGGTGATCAATAAAAGGGGAAAGCTAAAGAAGTTCTTTATCTTATTTCTGAGCACGATATTAATCCCAGCACTTTGGTATATATTTGGAATTATTAATAATTTAGGTCAAGCCGGCTGGACCAATGGCTTATTTAAAAATACTGCCTACGCAGTAGCGCATATTGGTGACTTGGTGGTAAATATGTGTAAAATAAGTGTAAACAATGAGTTTTGGTCTTGCTTTTGGATACTAGTAGTTTTCTCCGCGGTTTTTACGCTGCTTTTTTTAAAAATCACATTCCATCCATTTTTATTTTATTGATTCTTGTCTTAAACATTTGCTATCTATTCGCTTCTTATCTGTTTGTTTTTAGGGCTCAGGAGATTGCAAGGGTGGCTTCTTTTGAAAGATATATTTTACACTTTTACCCAATTGGTTTTTTATTAATTGTTTTTGTATATATTAATTACAAAAAACGCCTAACTCAGAATTAAAGGGAAGTTTACGTGAAAAAACGATGATTAAAGATGAAAGAACTCATCTAAATTGGTTAGAAAATGGCCGTTTATTGGCACTAATCATGATACTCTCTTTTCATTGGTGGGGAAGTGCTATTAACAAAACAACGAGTCTCCCAGTTGGGTTAAATTTATACCAATATATTTCACTAGCGCCAAAAATATTGATTGAGTCTGGCTACACCGCTGTAACAATATTTTTTTTTATAAGCGCTGTAGGGTTAACTTTATCTAAAAAGAAACCATTTTCACTGATAAATTTTTATATAAAAAGAGCCAAAAGAATATATCCCTCGTATTGGTTGACGATTATAAGCGCGTTAATGATTATTATGATCTCTGGCATACCAGTAATATTAATGAAGAATAATCTTTTTTTTTGGATAAAAAATATTTTTTTAATTTTTCCAAATTCTAACCTTATCCCTTCTTCTACGGGATATATAAATGTTTTTTGGTGGTTTTTATTTACTTTAGTGCAGTTCTATTTAGTATTTCCCGCGTTTTATAATATTGTTCGTAAGCTCAGATACGCTGGGCTTATCTTCGCAATATTAATAAATTTATTATTACCAACAATTCAAGCGCTAATTGGCATCCCAGTTCCTGCATTATTATATCAAATAACAGTTTTTTATACCGGAATACTTGTTGGATTAATAGTGAATGAAAGGAAAATTGTTTTTAAAAACAATAATTTTATCGGTCTTGGAGGGATTGTTATTTGGTGTCTTGGCATTTTCCTATCGTACAGCAAGCAATTTTCGGCGTATTATGGGCTAATAATTTTTGCAGGAATTGTTTTAACTCTTATATTTTTGCTAAATTTTAGACTTCCTAGTAAATTTTATTATGTAAACAAGATAAGCTATCAAATATATTTAGTTCACAATATGACCATACCTATTATTGGGTATATCTTTGCCCGAATGTTTCCTAACCACGCCGTTTTAACGTGGGGGATTGTTTTATATGTCCCACTAACAGTTATCTGGGCATTATTAATTTACAGAACCGACAACGTCGCCCAAAGTCTATTCGGAAGAATATCCTTGAAATCACCTAGATTGACGAAAATGCAAAAAGGGACTAAAATATATTAGCTTTTATGAAGAAAAATAAGATATATCTAAACCTTATTAAGGAACTTGCTCTAACTGATTTCAAACTAAAATACCAAGGATCAGTGCTTGGCTATTTGTGGTCATTAGTTAAGCCATTAATGCTTTTTCTGATTTTGTATTTTGTTTTTACTAGAATATTTAAGCTAGGGAACTCAATTCCTCATTACCCAGTATATCTG
>CAZQGP010000006.1:0-2916 GCA_964593075.1 uncultured Candidatus Saccharibacteria bacterium | reverse complement strand
ATGCACCTTATTATCGCTCAATTCGTCCAAAACCAAGTCAAAAACGAGATTCTTTTACAAATCTCGTTTTTGACTTGGTTTTGGACGAATTGAGCGATAATAAGGTGCATAATTTGACGGAGTGATTCCGGGAGATCTTTTGTATCAAAGACCACCAAGCGATTATTAAGTTCAATATTGGTTTGAGTATTAAAGACTTCTGCTAAGGAACCTTTGGTGTATTTCTCGAGTCTCCGGCAGAGTTTTCCTTGCTTTAAGGTTTTTAGAGTCTGGGCAAAATCAGCTAATTTAGGATCAGTCCTAGTCGTCTTTGTTATTGTCTTCTTTTTCCTTGCCTTATTTGTTTTATTGACTTTATAGGTTTTAATCAAAGCTTGGTCGACGACTGATTTCTCTTCCGGACTCAACCCTTCAGCCATGAGTGAGATAATCTCGGTTAGTGATTGAATATGATCAGCAAAGCCATCTGCTTCCTGGTAGGCATTAACCGAAAGGTCGAAAGGATTAATCTTTTCCTTAGAATGAACAGAGAGTTTAATATCTGTTCCCTTAACTGATTCGGCTAGTTGTCGGTACTCTCGTTCTGGATCGATAACAATCACTTTTGTGCCTTGCATCAAATGTCTTAGAACCTCGACTTTGGCCGTATAACTTTTACCGGCGCCTGATTGAGCAAAGAGGATACTATTGGCATTAGGCAGAGCAAAACGATCAACAATGACAAGTGAGTTATTGGAGCGATTGATGCCATAGAGAACCCCCGATTCCTGAACATACTCAGATGAGATAAAAGGGAAGGTCATGGCGGCTGAAGTGCTATCAAGATTACGTTTTTGGGCTAATTGGTTGTCACCTCTTGGCAAAACGGATTGGAGGGCTTCTAGTTGTCTGTAGGCGGCTGATTTGGTATAGAAGAGTCTTGTCGCAAGAAGTGTTTCAAGGAGTTTTGTGACTTTACCTAGTTCGACAAGTGAGTCGGCAAAAAGCATAATGTAGAGTGAGACTTGAAAGAGGTTTTCTTGACCTCTTTGGATTTTATCTCTTAGTTCCATCGCTGACTCTAAAGGATCAAGAAGTTCTGAGCCAATAATCTTACCATCTCTTTCCATAGCCCGCTTGGTTGAAGTTAATTCCGTAATCTTTCGGTTCAATTTAGGCAGGGCTAGAAGCGCTTCAACTGGTTCAATGTGATAAGAAATATCAACATTATGATTGAAGTTTATCAGGTGATTGAGCCAACCACTTGAGGCAGTATAGGGATAACCAGAGACAAAGATAGTTTTTAGATATTTCCCATCTATTTTAAGGTGATTGCTACTTTCACTCAAACCGGCATAAGTAATAATATCAAGTTGGTCTTGGTCTCCAACGTGAAATCTAATCGCTTGTTTTTCTTTTTCTTTGGTTTTCTGCCATTCTTTCATAATCTTACTTGGATTAAATTTAACTAAATTCATGGGTTCTCCTTAAGATTGTCTCTGTTAAGGGTTGGCTTTTAGCGAGGGTGGGGTTGTAGAGAGTATAGAAGAGATCAAGGATTTCGATGCTTTTTAGGGGACGAACTTTCATGCCTAACTTTTCTAAACCTTTAATTGTAATCTCTTGTTCCAGAAGGAGTTGTTCCTTTACGAGGTTAAAATCAGTCACCGCTTTATTCTCATAGGGGATAATAATATAAAATCGCCTTGAGAGAATTTTATTCCCTGAAACCAATTTCCGGATAAACTCTGAGTATGACACAAGCTGTTTCTGATAAATAACTTGGTCTTCATTCGCTCGAATCGATGAGAGATTTTCTAGATATTGCTCAATATCTAATTCCCGAATCCGAATTAAGATTTGAATTGGCGTGGTTAGAGAGTTAAGGTAGGCCTGGAAGTTATCAATTAGGACATCTTGTTCGGCCTCACTTTGAAGTTCAAAGTTAACCGAAGAGGTCACAAGAACAGAGCGATAGCGGTTATTAGGGAGAATAAGGATATTATCCCTGACTTCTTTGATCGCAATTTGTGACCGAGCTGAGTTATTCTTTGTTAAAGGAAACATCAATTCCTCCTTTCTTGGCCAGTTTAACTCGAATCATTAATGAAGGGTCGATAATAAGGGGATCGATTGTCGGTTGGTTGATCTTTATTTGTGGTTGAAGCTTGTCCTTGGTTTGATTCTTATCTCTCTTTCTGGTTTTCTTTGGTTCTTTTGGAATAGCTCTTGTTAAGTAATCATTTTTAGTAAATAGATAAAGATGGGGACGGAGGTTATACCGTATAAAAACACTCAACCGCTCTGCTCCAGTTTGCCCTTTAATTCTGAGAGCTAAAAGTCCAAAGATCATAAATTGGAGTAAGATTATGACAATCTTTATCAGCGAGAGCTTCGATAGGGGAGGAACGAGAAGATATACCGCTGTGGAAGAGATTAAGGCAGCGATAAAGATTAGGATTTGATTGAAAGTCAGATTTCCCACAATCTTATCTTCAACTGTTGTGATCTGTGCTGGAACAACACTAGTTTTCATTTCGTTCTCACATTCTGAGTCACTGACCTGACGGTTTGTTTCGAACTTGAACCTTGTGGGGTGAGAACGTTTAGAAGTTGGCTCCCAAACTTCTTAAAGCGACCTGTCGCCTGGGAAGATAACGCCAGTTGAGTCGCCGTTGCCGTACATTTAAGCAAAATAGATAACATGGCAATTCCAATTAGAATTGAGGTAATCGGATTTGCGCCAATTTGATTTGGAACCGTTAAAAAGGCTGAGGCAAGTTGGATAATAACGACATGAATAAAGAGCGAAAAGATCGTCACAAGATATAAACTGATGGCATTCTCAGCAAAGTTCGTCATTTTAGGTATTAACCAAATCAGACAGATAAGAGGGGATATGACGGCCCCAAAAGCCAAAATCATCAAGCGTGAGAT
>CAZQGP010000005.1:0-6016 GCA_964593075.1 uncultured Candidatus Saccharibacteria bacterium | reverse complement strand
CCAGGATAAGTTTTTTTACAAAACCATGCACCAAAAGGAATATAATCACAAAATTTAAAGCGAAATTGACTAATATATAAATATATGTTATATTATAAATATTATTAGTACCTTGAACAGGGCGACAGAATATGAGATGTCAGTCAGAAAAAGAAAAAATAACGGGTGATTACTATATTATTCCTTTTAAATCATACGAGGAATGTGATCAACTACTTTTCGCTAAGTGTCCAATTTGTGGTTATTGGAATCACAAAGTTGGAAACATTAATCCCCAAAGAACAGTGGAGATGTCACGCGAAAACCCAATGAAATACGAGAAGTGCTTAAATTGTCACAATAATTTCTTGATGAGAAAATAGCAATAATACAAACATCGCTTAATTAAAACACAAAGCCTCTAAATCAAACACGGTAGTTAGCTCTGTTAGCAAAATCAAAACTAAAGTGCTAGCAAGCAACAACTATAAGCATAATCTACTCATTATTCCAAACCCATTACTCTCAAGAGACCCTGGCAGGGTCTCTTGAGAGGCCCTTATATAACTACCTTGTTATACTGATGAGTCCATAAGCAGGACGAAAAGGATTAGATTACTCTAAATATTTAATACTTCAATTTATGTTAATTGTTTTTAATATTGTTTGAATAATGCATTATTTTTAACGGTTGAAATAACCAAGAGATTGTTATCTTTTAGATTAACGGCATAAGAATCATATTCTACTATGCCAGATTGAACAAAAACATAATCGTTTATATTTCCCACTGAGGCTTTGTTTATTCCAGAGAGATAGTCTATGTCGGTATTATTCATATATACAGTCCCAGAAAAAACTCCCGGGTATTCATAAGTGCCCTTGTATTTATCCTCAAGTAGAGTAAGTGTTTGTAATATATTCTCGATGTTAGATTTTTACGGGACCATTAACGGGATAACCAGTGGTTGGCTATAATATATGACTCGAGCATCTTGGACACATTCATCTATAATATAAGAAGATGAAAGTGTTTAAGGTGTTCGAGGCTCATACAAAGTCGTTCACAAAATGGTTGACTATTTGTTAGATGGTTAATGTATAATAATACTATAAATATAGGAAGGATATGAAAAAAATATTTTGCATCTTATCATTATTGATAATTACTCTTGTTCCGTCGTTCTCTTTTGCAGAAACAATTTTCGATTCAAACATGGCAACAATTAGCACCGTAACAGATCAAATTTACTTCAAGGCTTTTGTGTGTAAACTCGAAATATGTGATTACAAGAACGAAGCTGATTGGCAGAATTTTACCTCTTCACCAGTATCTGAGGGTGAAACAGAAGGCGACGGCAGTACTTTAGTGGTCAAGCCGGGCGACACATTAACTTTTCTTGGTGAAGTCAGAACAAATTCTGGGGATGGGATTTCTCCACAATTCCATGTTGAATTTACGGGTTCAGAATACATGGATTTGATTAGTTATTTTGAAACTGGGCAGGATGATTTAGATGAAGACGGGATTGCTTATCATGGCGATTCAGACAATATTCATTTTTCAGACCCAATAACAGCGTATGTTCCAGATACTGAAGATCCAGCAGTTCAATATGGTTCAATAACAGCCAAGGTAAAAGACAGCGCTCCAGACAACACTGTTATTACAGCTAAGTTTATTCTAGACCAAATGCAACCATCATTTACTGCAAATCCATTTGTAAAAGTTGCCCTTGCAGACGATATAGCTAGGTCTGGAGTTAGAATTCTAGTTAGTAATCCAACCGCTCAGACAGCCCAACAGGTGCTACCAAAAACTGGTGTTAATACATATGCTAACAACTATCTATTTCCGATAGCAATTCTGATGGTTTTTGCCTCATTTATCGGGTATCAGGTTGTCATCCAAAAAAGAAAACAAGTTAAATAATTACTTTAAATTAATAGTCAGAATCGCTATCGCGCTTCTGACTATTATCGTTCTATTTTTATCGACAGATTTTCTCGACAATTATTATTCAAAACATTACAAAAAATCGACCAATAATGAGATAAAAAGGAATAACCCTAGCAATAATAGCAACGTGATTCCCATTGTTAATCAATTTAGTTTGATCATTCCAGATCTAAGCATATCTGTTATGGTTGCCCCAAATGTAGACGGAAGAAATGAAAATGTATACACAGAGGCGCTAAAAAACGGGGTTGCTCATTATAAAGGGACTGCTTTACCTGGTTCTGGCAGTAATATATTAATATTTGGACACTCGTCTGGAGTGTTGGGTTCTGGCCCATATTCAACCATATTTGCCAATCTTGACAATCTAGTTATAAATGAAGAAATAGTGATTAATTATAACAATAAAACAAGTCAATACATAGTGACTGAAAAAAAGATTGTCAAGCAAGACGATCTATCAATATTGGAACCAACGGAGCGTGAGCAACTTACTTTGATGACTTGTTGGCCAATAGGCACTAATCAAGATAGATTAATCATAATTGCAAAACCTTTTAAATAGTTAACTAATTTAGATTAATGATTATGATGAATTATTCTAATAAACAATTACTAATTAATGTGATGTATTTTTCTATAATCAGTCACTGCTTTTCTGGCTTCAGATCGTGCTCTAAACAGAATTTGTGCAGCTTCTTCGTCACTTATCTCTAAGTTCCAAACTGCATTTGTTGAGTTAGTTCTCTCTACTGCATCTAGGGTTATCGCAAATTCAGTATTATCCGCAACTGCGCTATCAATCGCCTCCTTGCTTAAAAGTCCCCTTTTATAAGCGCCCATCTCAAGACTTGCATTTTCTTCTGCTAGGTCTGCAGCTTCGGGGCTATCAATTCTAGACATACCACTACGAGTCTCAAACTTTTTTGCGGATGCATGCCACTCTTCTTTCCCGCCGTTCTCTATACCCATTTTTCTCCTTAGATTTTACTTTCTAGATTATAACATAGTTATTGATATCTTATAAAAATCATACAAGATATCTAAAATACAGAATTTATCGATTATCGTAGATTATATAAATAACAAGCTTAATAGAAATATGGCGTAGGATTCAATCTTCATATATGCATAATATTTAACGTCAAAAGTTAGAAATAACATAATATAAATAGATTAGAGCGCCCTTGATTATCGGGCGCTCCTTGTTTTTTTATTAAGAAAACGAGATTGTATGGCTTTAAAGATTAAGTGATTTGAAATAGGTATGTCTTTTATCTTTCTCCCCTTTTGTGGTAGAAGTAGGCAATAATATAGCCGATAGCTATCCCTATGAGTATTCCCTCAACCATTATTTCTCCTGTCATCCAGTATAATAATTGTCGTCTTAACTGAGGTACCGTATTCACATAAATTTTTAAAAAATAAATTGCGTGAAAACCATACTATACATTAGCATAATTGCAGGAAATATAATAATTACATTTTTGTTATAAAGGTTTGTAAAGCTTAAATATAATGAAACTTGGAATTTTACTGAGGTGGCTAAATGTTCTCTCAGATACTTTTTTCATTTCACTCTTTGGCTTTGGTTCTATAATTTCACTAATTATAAAACCACTATTTTTGATTTCACGTGATATCTCACCGATAGATTTATGCCAAGTTGTGACTGGCCATTCTGCCTTAATAAGCTTCCTATGCTCTACATAGTTTCCAACAACCGTAAAATCTTTTGTCATTTTATCCCGAGAATATGAAAGTTCTTTAGTTATTGTCTTTTTGGTTTCTAAAGAATCCATTGCGGTATATATTGGATGTTCACACGAAAAAAGAAAATATTCGTTAGGTTTAAGGATTCGAAAAGCCTCGCTTAAGACATTGTCCCAATATTCGATGTAATGAATAGCGAGACTAGAGTATATAAAATCAAAAGACTCATTACCAAACTTAATGTTTTGCATATTCATAAGCTCAAAGCTGCATTCAGGATAACTGTCAGAGGCTATTTTGATCATTTCTTTTGAAGCGTCAATCCCGACGGATTCGGAAGCTCCCCTATTTTTCAAATAATGACTGTCTTCGCCGGTACCACAGCCTAGACTCAAAACTTTTTTATTATTTAAATCTGGCAAAGCCTCATACATCGCTGGTTTTTCATAATATGCGTGATATATAGACTCATTAGGATTTCTAACGTGAGCCTTATATATTGTAGAGTTATTGTTATACCAATCAATTGATTCTGTGTTTCTAACCATAATTATATCTTAGCACGTTTTAATAATTCGTTAAGTTTTTATGCAAATTAGGATTCTTTCTTTACTCTTAAAAATACGCGAGAATTAAATCAGAGGTTGAAATCTATATTATATCTAATCAAAGCGTATATTAAACACTTGGCTCGCTCAACTGTGTAAATACTCAATCATTATATATTGTAACTATATTGTTTGAATATTTTCAGAAGCAATCCCAGTTACTACTTCTTTATTAAGGAGAACATATTGAGTTCTCCCCATCATGTCATGACCTTTAATAATATCGTACATTTTCGAGAAATCTAACCGTTGGTCATGTGACAATCGATCAATATTATTATCTTCAATAATTAATACATGAGCCTTGCTACTGATAAGAAACGCGTGGACATTGCCATTTCTCTGTCTGGCATATTGATTTGTCCACTCCCTTGAGGTTTCATCGGTCAGATAAAATCCACCATATGTTCGACTGGGTTTATTCTGCTGTGTGCCTTGCCTGTCGAGATCAATCTCATTTAAGGTAAGATTGGTTTCTAGTCCGCCATGATAAGTAACAAAACCCTCTCCAGCAGAAGCTCTTCTTTGTATGTCAATCATATTGGTATAAAGTAATTTTTCTTTAAAATCGCCCTTTTCTGTGCAAGATTGTTCAATTCCCATGTAAACGGTAACCCCCTTTTATTTTCTATAATAATACATAATCACTATATTTTTTTTAATTAACTTCAAGCGGCCTCTTAACCTTAGCTACTCATTTGCTATTTTTCAAGTATAACAATACACATCAAGGACACACGTGCTTAAAGGATGGCATCCCGAAGAGAGAATATTGGTTATAAATTTAGTGCGAAGGATTTAGATATTATTACATATATCACAAATTTAACTGGCCAATATAGGAGACTTGGAACCTATATTGTAGCGACTCAATGAGAGTTATTGTACTCTCCTTCTAATGCTTGTCTGAAACATAAAAAGCGCGACATTATTGTTATATATAGTTACATTTGATATGTTTACTCTTACTTAATGTGGTGTATTCGGCAATAAAACTCAGTGAACCAAACAGTGCATATTATTCATCTGAAATAAGTAGTATAGTGTATTCTATGAAGATAAAATTAGCTTTATTTGTGTGTTTTGTGATAGTTTTAACAGCATCACTAACGCCTTTTTTAGCTAGAGCTGCGGATGTTTCGGGTTCATTGGCTAATTACGACACCCCCCATGATATATGTGAATACTATAGAAGCATAGCCATGAATATCGTAAGAGAAACAGATTACGAGTGTTTGGTTAGCATTGGCGAAGGCGAATACAAAGTTTTCACACAAGTCTATTATTCTGGTAGTGAATGGTGCGCCAAAGTAATTAACAATAACCAAACATATCAAAGTAAGTGTATTCCTAGGGCAACTAACACGGATTGGAATTCGATATATTTTATTATAGGTTTTATGGCAGTACTATTTATAGTGATTGGGGCGATTAATTCAATTGGTAAACAAAGGCCTCCAATAAAATCTTCGACAGCAGACACAAATTCGCAAATAAACACTGAATCTAATAAGGCACAAAGCCTTGACAGAAGCGATGTAGGCTCAATTAAAGCATCTGCTGAAAGCACCGCCGATGAATTGGAAAAATTATCTAAACTCAAAGAAAAAGGCACGATAACACAAAAAGAATTTGAGATGGCAAAAAAGAAGCTATTAAAATAGAGATCACTGTTTAGTAAAGCTCACTCACATAATTCAAACACAAGAAACGTTACATATTATAATAGTATGGCCTAATGATTCAACATGGCTGG
>CAZQGP010000004.1:0-2646 GCA_964593075.1 uncultured Candidatus Saccharibacteria bacterium | reverse complement strand
AGGCGGGATGGAAGCTTGGCGCCAAAAATGAACGGAGCTAAAAAATCTACCGAAGACGGAATTGAATATCGCAAGATATTCGAGGTAGGGGAGCGTCCCAACTACAGTGAATCAGCGACTTAAGTTGCTGTGGAGTTGTTGGGAGTGAGAATGCTGGCATGAGTAGTGTTTCATCCAATGAAAACTTGGATTACCGAAAGTCTAAGGTTTCCTCAGCAATGTCAATCATCTGAGGGTTAGTCGGATCTAAGGGACCAATCAATTGGTTGGTACCGATGTACAAGCAGTTAATATTCTGCTACTTATTGTTTAACGTTATCACTTATTTACAGACGAGATTTGATAAGTCCAGTCCCGCATTGCGGGATCCAAATAATAAATCTTAACGCAAGTTAAGGCGAGTTATTAATGTAAGTTTGACGCAAGTCAGATAATTGGAACGACTTAAGTCTCCGGGAAAATTTAAATAAGGAGTTAGATGATAATCCGTACTCAAACCGACACAGGTAGACTGGTAGAGAATACCAAGGTAAACGGGTAAAAATGGTTCAAGGAATTCGGCAAAAAAGTTGAGCGTAAGCTTTGCGAGATGCTCTGTCCCGCCGGAAGGCGGGATCACAGTAAAAGTATATCAAACGACTGTTTAGCAAAAACACAGGTTCCTGCAAACCCCAATAGGGGACGTATAGGAGCTGAGGCCTGTCCGGTACTGGTAAGTTAATCGCTGAGGCTGATTTTATCGCAAGATAAACAAGGTCTTGGTGCAAGCTCCAGTGAACGACAGCTCTAACCCTGAGAGTTCTAAGGTAGCGTAGCCCCTTGCCGGGTAAGTTCCGGCCCGCATGAAAGGTCTAACGATTTGATAACTGTCTTGAACCGTCGCCCGACGAAATTGAAATGGCTGTGAAGATGCGGCCTACTTGCACTTGGACAAAAAGACCCCGGAAGCTTTACTGAAATTAGGCATTGGTGGAAAATAATTGACTGTTGAGCGTAGGAGGGAGGGCTTGCCCGACAATGAAACACCTCTCTTTGATTTTTTTTCACCTTATCAGACAATAGTCTGAAACAGTACTTGATGGTCAGTTTAACTGGGGCGGTTTCCTCCAAAAAAGTAACGGAGGAGCACAAAAGTTACATTATTCCGGATGGAAATCGGAATGTAAGTGTAAACGCACAAGCTAGCTTAACTGCGAGGGTGACTACCCGAGCAGATGCGAAAGCAGGTGTTAATGATCCCCCATCCCGACGTGATTTTCGGGAGGGGCTTAACGGATATAAGCTACTCCGGGGATAACAGGCTGGTGACGCCCGATAGTTCATATTGACGGCGTCGTTCGGCACCTCGATGTCGGCTCATCGCATCCTAGGGCTGGAGTCGGTCCTAAGGGTTGGGCTGTTCGCCCATTAAAGCGGTACGCGAGCTGGGTTCAGAACGTCGTGAGACAGTTCGGACTCTATCCAGTGCAAGCGATTAGATTTTTGAAAGGGGTCTTCCACAGTACGAGAGGACCTGGAAGAGGAGATCCCTGGTGTACCAATTGTCTTAAAAGGGCAGTGTTGGGTAGCTAAATCTCCATTCGATAAGCACTGAATGCATATCAAGTGCGAAGCGAACCTTAAGATTATAAATCCACATAGCTTACCGGTAGAATACCGGTTTGATAGGCGTTAGGTGTAAGCCCTGTAAGGGGTTCAGCCGAGACGTACTAAGTAGCGATCTCCCATCTTTTTTGTTGATTATTCAAATTATCACATTTCTACTACTAAAATGATTATTCTTGCAATCGATTCAGGATTTGACCGCACCGGTTATTCTGTTTTTGATAAGAATAAAAAATTTCCTGACAATTTTAAATACGTGACTTCTGGTTTAATTCAAACCAATAAAAAAACTAAAATTGAGCAAAGACTACGTGAGATCCACGTAAAAGTATCACAACTAATTAAAAAATATCAACCTAACGTTCTTGTTTTAGAACAATTATTTTTTTTTAAAAATCAAAAAACTTTTATTAATGTTGCCAACGCGCAAGGTGTTGTAATGTTGTTGGCGGCAGAGAATAATATAAACTTGCAATTTCTTACTCCTCTTCAAATTAAAAGTATTATTACAGGTTATGGTCAAGCAGATAAGATCGCCGTACAAAAAATGCTTCAATTAATTTTAAAATTTGAAAAACCAATTACTCAAGACGATGAAGCCGATGCAATTGCCTGTGGCCTTGCTTATTGTTATTTAAATAAATATTAATAAATAAATTTTACTTAAAAATATCTTTTTTCAGCTTGAGTGCTTCATCAAGAAAGAATATTTTAACTTTATCAAAATCTACTTTTTTAATCATAATTGGCATATCTTTTTGTTTTTCGACCTCCATTAAATTTTGTCCTATTTGTAAAGCGTCAGTTCGTATTTCAAATTTTTCGAAACTTCGATTTAATAAATACCCAAAAGACCATTCGGGTTTAACTTGAATAATAAAATGTAAATCAATAAAATCTCTTAATCGTGGACGAGTAGCAATTGTTTGAGCTTTATTAACGGCAATATCAAATAAGCTTTCAACTAAAAGACCATTAATATTTTTTAGTTTTTCTATAGGTGCAAATGGATATTGTCCAAAATCGATTTTGTGTTTTTCG
>CAZQGP010000003.1:0-3929 GCA_964593075.1 uncultured Candidatus Saccharibacteria bacterium | reverse complement strand
TCAAAGAGCTGTGGAAAAATTTGATTACCGAAGGGGTTTCAAGTTCTCCACTTACGCCACTTGGTGGATTCGCCAAGCCATCACCCGCGCTATCGCCGACCAAGCCCGCACCATTCGTATTCCTGTTCATATGGTTGAAACTATCAACCGCTTTATGCGCGCCCAGCGCGAGCTTCAGCAGGAGCTTGGCCGGGAGCCAAACAACGACGAACTTGCCAAAAAACTCGGCATTGATATGGAAAAACTCGAACACATTATGAAAATTTCTCAAGAAACCGTTTCGCTCGAATCGCCTGTCGGCGAAGAAGGCGACTCCAATCTTGGCGACTTTATCGAGGACAAAACTACCCTGTCACCAGAAGAGCAGGCAATTTATCAACTTATGAAGGGTCATGTTGAAGATTCGCTATCTGTATTATCTCCTCGCGAACAAAAAATCCTCCATATGCGATTTGGCTTGGATGACGAAGGCGGCCCCGGCCGAACTCATACCCTTGAAGAAGTCGGTAAAGAATTTGGCGTTACTCGCGAAAGAATTCGCCAGATTGAAGCCAAAGCCCTTCAAAAGCTCAAAAAGCACGAGGAATCCGGCAAACTCCGCGACTACCTGTCATAATAACTTAAAGCTCAAAGTTCAAAACTCAAAGTTGCAATCAAGAGTTTAATACTTTATATCCTTCGAGCGTTAGCGAGAAGTTTTTCCTCACCTGTCATTGCGAGGAGTGAAACGACGAAGCAATCTCTTCGTATATCAAAAAAGATATACTTCATCTTAAATAATATTGTAAAAGAAAAGAGTGTTTTGAGTCCCTTTTGGATTCCGGGGGCCTTTTTTATGGCCGTTTTTTAACCAGCATCAGCTGATTCAAGATGATCACGAGCTATACTATGCATTTCTTTTCTTAACTGTGTGATATAGGGTTTTATATGAGTTCCGTCAGGACCAAGCGTATAAAGCTTAAAAATATCAGCTTCTCTGATAGTTTTACCGCTATAATAAATTCCGTAGACTCCCTTTAAAAATTCCGTTAACTTATTAAGTGATTCCTTGTAGTAATATGAGTCTTTTAGGTGATATTTTTCTTTAAGTGGTTCAATGTATTTATTGAATACGAATTCATAAATGCGTTGATAATTTCTATTTACAATCTCAACCCCAACAAATTCATTAAGATCATTCCCTAATGTCTTTTCCATATCGCCTAATTCGATAAAAATTTGAATTAATTCCTCTTTCGAGCCATTATCTCTTACAAACTCGGTAAGTTTATTTTTTATTTCACAGTACAATACTACATCTGACGTAATCTTTTCCAAATGCGTACTCATATCGTTCTCGTAAGCATCGTTTATGGCGGCGGTTATGCCCGGCTCTTTCGCTTTTGAACCAAGTGATGATGAATATTCCTTAAACCGATCTAGCTCTAGAGATATCTCTTTTACTATATCCTGACCATGTTTCCAATAACTTCTTAATCCTTTTGATATTTTGTCTACCTGATCTTCTACCATTTTAAAGCGAGCATTTTCATCAAAATCGTAATATGGTCGAGCAGTTAAGTGAACATCAGGATTCCCCTCTCTTGGGTCAATTACTCCTGTTACTCCTGCAAACCAAGGATTTTCATTCTCCCAAGCTCGCCATGGCGGATCATGCCGAGGTTCACCATGTCTGTCTATATAATGAAAAAGATTACCCTCGCCTTTAGAGATAGAGTATGTATCCAATGGAAGATCCGGAAAGGCTGCGCCAACAATTATTTTTGCTACAGCAAGGGAGTTCCCAGAATATGAGTATTCGTCAACAATTACTGCTTCAGATTTTTGACCATCCTGATTTAATTTCTCTGCGTCTTCAAGGTATTTATATTTTTCATGAAAGGTGTCCAATTCTTCCTGTGTTAACCCCAGAGCATCTTCCAAGTTACTGCCGCCATGTAATCTAGAGATGTAATAGCGACGATCATCATCATATGATGTTTGGCCTTTTTTCTCCATTTGCTCTGAAACTTTTTTTTTGCTTATTTCCATACCAACATTAATAAAACTGATATTTGGCTCCTTTGAGTCTGGGTATCGAGCCTTCCATAGATCTTTGAATAACACAACTAAGGGTCTAGCAGATTTGTCGAGAAAAATTAAATTGTTAGCTTTATTATGTGATGCTATTTCAACAAGTTGGTCAACTCGCTCAGCCAATAGACGACGTTGCTCCGGATCTTTCATGAAAAAATAATCCGGGAAATTGTTTTCAGTTTCCACTGCCCCAGCTTTCAAATCCTCTTCTTCTTGGTACGATGACTCGGAAACGGGTTGCTTTACAATAAAATTACCAGTCACAGGGTCAACGTCTAATCCGAGATTTTTATTTAAATCTTCTGTCATAGTTATCCTTTTGTTTAAAATTAATTACTTTAAATATACCACGACTTATTATCTGATTGAAGCTTTGTCAACCTCGTTCCTCAATATTAACTTTCTGTAATATTTCTCGGCTTTGCCTCAAACGATATAGCTGTTTCGTATATAAAAAAAGATATATTTTATGTCATCTGTGACATAAAGTGTCTTAATTTTTCAAAACGGTGTCGGCGGCTTTTTGGCCCAAATCAACTGCATAATTTGTGCCGCGATCTTGAGGATAAACCTGCGACATACTGGCCAAGTAAACATTTTCTAGCGGCGTCTCAATCGGTGCAACTTTTTCGCCGTGATTTAAACCGACAATCGGTTGGCCATATGGCCCGACAAAACTAAACTTTTTGACAATCAATTTTGGATCATAATCTGGTGCAATTTTATACAGTGTTTTTTCGTATCTTTTGAGCAATTGGTCGGTATTTAGGGTAAAGCGCACATCGTCAATCGGCAGATAATTGGCCAAATACACAGGGTGCAGGCCGCCATACTGCTCGGCCGGCACCAAATTAGTATGATTTATCCACGCCAAAAACTCCTCGTCCAAATTATGAAGTGACACCCAGTAGTAGCTACTTATCGGCTCCTTAAGTAATAACACGAGGTTGAGGGCGTGATAATATGGCTGGGACAAATAGTCTTTGGCAAATTCGTAGAAAAAGCCTTGGATTAATTTAAAGCTAACAGCCAAAGGCAGTGTACTGATTAGTTTTTCGGTTTCAAAATTTTTCTTATTAGTCTCGATCTTTATCGGAGTATTCGTCGCGTCAACTTTTTTGACTTCAACGCCTGTCAAAACTTGTCCGCCTAGCTCTTCGATTTTTTCTTTCAAACCTTCAATCAACAGACTAAAGCCGTCATTATCCCAGTAACCAAGCTTAACCGTTCGAAACTTAAGCCTTGCCCAAAACCACGTTAGCGGTACATCGGTATGAAAACGTCCAAACTTGGACTCAAGCAACGGCCTAAAAAGAACTTTCTGGACATTCTCGCCAAACTCATCCGCCAGCCAACTGTCGGCCGACTTGTCCTCCATCCATGACTCAAAATTAGACAGTTTAAGATAGGCTAAAGCCTTGGCAAGTTTAATTCTATCAAGCGCCGTAAAAATCGGCAGTTTCAGAATATCGAGCGGTTTGGTGATGTTGTAAAGCTTGTCATTGTAGTACATCGCATTTTTGGAGGTGCGAAACTTTAAATTGTTATCTAGCCCAAGCTCTTTGGACAAATCAATTATCGCTGTATCACTCTGGAAAATATGATGATAAAATTTTTCTAGCTTAAACCCGTCATGTTCAAAATATCCGGCCAACCCGCCAAGATCTTTTTCTTTTTCCAAAACAAGCGGCTTCAAGCCTTTTTTTGCCAGTTCATAAGCGGCTGTCAAGCCCGTTAATCCGCCACCCAAAATCACCACTTGTTGCATTTGGTTATCCTACTAAAACTCAAATCGTTTTACCAGTTCAACTTGACTAAATCCCGACAACAGGTAACTATAAATACAAGGAGGC
>CAZQGP010000002.1:0-4470 GCA_964593075.1 uncultured Candidatus Saccharibacteria bacterium | reverse complement strand
GTATTATAAAATAAGTATAATAAGATAGAAGGATTAATATATGGACAAAGATATCTTTTGTAAGATTATAGACGGATCGGTTCCTGCACATAAGGTGTATGAGGATAATGATTTTATCGCATTTCTGGATATAAAGCCCATAAGCCTTGGGCATACATTGTTGGTTCCAAAAAAACATTATGAATATATCTTCGATTTACCAGAGGAACTATATTTAAAGATATTTTTTGTTGCTAAGAGGCTGGCTCCAGCAATCCAAAAAGCGGCCGCATCGATACAGACCGGAGTTGCGATAGAGGGTTTTGGCGTTCCTCACGCTCATATTCATTTAATACCCATAAATGCTATTAATGGTGTAGACCCCTGTAAACAGCATCCCGAAACTGAAGAAAACCTAGTTAAAATGGCACAAGAAATTAGCAAGCTTCTCAATCAGTAATTCTTTACCTTGAGCCATTTTTGTGATACAATTTGCCTGTTGAAATTAGTAGTGATACATTTTAGCAAGAATTCAACCCTTCATCGTCACAGGACTTTGAACGGCAAGGGAGGTGACTTACACTGCAAGCAGTAACAAGAAAAGACCATGAAAATTTTGATAGCCTATTGCGCCGCTTTAACCGAAAGGTACAACAGAGCGGTAATTTACCATTGGCTAGGAAAAAACAACATTTTGAAAAAGATTTATCGAAAAGAGAAGCTCGTGAAATAGCTATAAAAAAACAAGCTCGTAAAGACACTAAATCAAGAAACCTATTATTGAAAGGCTATTAAGATGACTATCTGGGAACAGCTGAATACAGATTTGGTATCTGCAATGAAAAGCCAAGAAGTAGACAAGTTATCCGTGCTCAGAATGCTCAAAAGTGCTTTGAAAAATCAAGAGATCGCCCTTGGTCATACTCTGACGGATAAGGAAGCTCTTTTAGTTCTAGAAAAACAAGCTAAACAACGAAAAGAAGCTGCGAATTTATTTGAAAGTGGCGGTAGGGCCGAGCTGGCCTCAAAAGAGCTAAGCGAAGTAGTCTTAATTGAAAAATATCTTCCTAAGAAGATCCCTATAGAGGAACTAGTTGTGCTTGTAGATAAAACTATAAAAAATTTGGACGCCACATCAATAAAAGATATGGGCGGGGTAATTAAGTCGATTATGGAGTCATCGGCAGGTGCAGTAGACGGGAAAGAGCTCTCCGAAATCGTTAGGACTAAGCTTTCATGAAACTAACCGTAGTTGGTAATACTTACAAAATAAAACACGATTTGCTAGAAAGGGTAGCTGATGCTACTTTTTCTTTTTTAGATGATATTGCCGGCGATATTGAGTTAAAATTTGTTTCTAGTAAGAAAATGGCAGAACTGAACCAGTCCTATCGAAGGATAAATAAACCCACCGATGTTCTGAGCTTTAAGCTAAGTGATTCTCCGCTAGTGGGTCAAGTATTTATTTGTTATACTTATACAAAGAAGCAGGCTGCTTCAATTTGTAATGAGTTGAATGATGAGGTTTGTCTTTTGTTAGTTCATGGAATTTTTCATATATATGGGTACGACCACAATAACGAAAAAGAAACAGAAATAATGCAGTCGATGGAAATAAAGATACTTAAAAAGGAGAGGGTTTAATAATGAAAAATATTATTGTAATTGGACCGCCTGGTTCCGGTAAAGATACCCAAATCGAGGAAATGAAAAAACATTTTGAGTTTGACATGATTTCGGGCGGCGCTATTGCAAGAAGTTTATCTTCATCGAACCCTAGCATTAAGGCGATTATTGATAGTGGCGGGTTAATAAATGATGATCTTGTAATCAACGAAACAGATAAAATGTTAGCTACTATACCTATAGATAGGGGAATAGTATTCGATGGTTTCCCAAGAACTCTACATCAAGCAGAAAAAATGTATGAAATTCTTTCGCATCATAATAGAAATTTAGACGCAGTGATATATATTCAATTAGAAGAAGATAAAATAGTGGATCGGTTGTCTAGAAGAAAGATATGTTCACTTTGTAGTAAAAATATACCTGTCGGGGCACTGAAATGTACGGAATGTGGTGGCCGGCCTGTTGTTCGTGACGATGATAGTTTGGCAACAATTATCAAAAGGGTTCAGACCTTTCTTGAATCAACCTTGCCTTTGGTCAATTATTTCACAAATAAAGGAATTCTGATAAATATTAATGGCGATCAATCTATTAGCCAAGTAGCAAAGGACATTAGCCAAGGACTCTTAAATGTCTCAAAGTAATAAGCTAGTAGCTATGCGCCAAGGCGGTCAGATATTAGCTTCAATTCTAAATGAAATTAGAATAAAAACTATTCCAGGTATGAAGACGATTGAAATTGACAATATGGCTAGGCGTTTATGTCTAAAATATCATGTTAAACCTTCATTTCTTAACTATCAGGGATATCCAGCAGCAATATGTGTGTCAGTTAACACTCAAGTCGTACACGGTATCCCAGGTGATTATGTGATTAATAATGGCGATCTGGTTTCGTTAGATTTTGGCGTTGAATTGGGTGGGTTCCATACTGATTCTGCTATTACTTTCGGTGTAGGAAATATTTCAGCAGAGGCACATCGGTTAATGGTTGTAACAGAAAAAGCATTAGAAATGGGTATAGCAGAAGCACGGCCAGGAAATAACATAGGTGCTATTGGGTATGCTGTCCAAGCAGAAGTAGAAAAAAGTGGCTTTGGTGTGGTTCGTTCTCTGGTGGGGCATGCAATTGGAGAAAACATTCATGAAGATCCGTTCATTCCTAACTATGGAAATAGGAATGATGGTCCTAAGATTCTCGCTGGTTCAGCTCTTGCGATTGAACCAATGGTCACAGTTGGTGATTATGAGGTGGCAATTTCTGAAGACGGCTGGACTTACGAAACACTAGATGGAAGTTTGTCGGCTCACTTTGAGCATACTGTGTGGGTTCATCCAGAAGGACCTGAGATACTGACCAAGGCGACTACTGCAACACTTGATAAGTTATAGGTTTAGCATATATAATGTTTAAGTTAATGAAAAGGATCAGATAAAAAGATAATATGGCTAATAAGGAAGAATATTACGTCGGCCTAGATGTCGGCTCCAGTAAAATATCGGTAGTAGTAGGTCAACCTGACGAAGAAGGTGTGCTGAACATTATTGGTGTTGGGATATCAAAGAATACTGGACTTAAAAAGGGCGTGGTATCTGAGGTTGAAGAAACCGTAAGCGGAGTTACCGAGGCAATAGAAATGGCCGAGGGAGTTTCTGGTCTACAAATAACGTCCGCGATGGTTAATATTAATGGAGGCCATATAAGCTCTACTAATTCTCGTGGAGTGGTAGCGGTAGCTAAAGCAGATCAAGAGATTACTAGCAATGACATAATAAGAGCAGAAGATGCTGCTCAGGCTATCCAAATTCCCGCAAACAAAGAACTGCTACACGTCATTCCTCGATTTTTTAGTATAGATAGCGGTGAGCCCATAAAAGACCCATTAAAGATGTCTGGCGTTCGTCTTGAAGTAGAAACTCATTTGATTGCAGTTTCTTCACAGGCGGCGAAAAATGTAACCAGGTGTGTTACCCAAGCCGGTGTGAATGTCGAAGACATAATCGTTTCCCCTTTAGCTGCAGCAAAAGCATCACTTACTAAAAAACAACGAGAACTCGGCTGTGTACTCGTAGATATCGGTGCCGCGACTACTGGTTTAACGGTGTTTATTGATGACAGCGTACTTTATACTAAAGTATTCCCAATAGGCGCTGCTAGTATTACGAATGATATCGCAATAGGTCTAAGGACATCAGTAGATGTCGCTGAAAAAATAAAAATTAAGTATGGTAACGCAGTAGCGGCAGAAGTCCCAGAAGTAAATAAGATAGATTTATCAGCTATCGACATTTCAGAGGAAGGTGTAATTCCGACTAGACATGTGGCTGAAATAATCCAAGATAGATCAGAAGAAATATTCAGGTTGGTGCTTGATGAGTTGCGCAAAATAAGACATGATAATTTACTACCTGCAGGCGTTGTTTTAACTGGCGGCGGCGCAAAGCTCACGGGCGTTGAGGAACTTGCGAAAAATTTCTTTAGACTACCTGTTAATATAGGAAAGCCACATTCATTAGGTGGTCTAACTGAAAAGATTTATGACCCAGCTTTTTCAACAGCTATTGGCTTAATGCTCTATTCTTATGAAGGCAAAGAATCAATAGGCGGACCAGAGTGGGTTAAGATAACTATCGAGAGAGTAAAAAAGATATTCAAAATATTCTTGCCATAATTAAGCAAATCTAGGAACAGATTGTACAATAATGTTGTACAATCTGTTTTTTATTACTTTACAATTGTTTTAAAAAAATGTACAATACTGCTGTAAATCTGTCTCTTATACACATCTCCGAGCCCACGAGACTAAGGCGAATATCGTATGCCGTCTTCTGCTTGAAAAAAAAAAAAAAAAAAAAAAAAAA
>CAZQGP010000001.1:0-6430 GCA_964593075.1 uncultured Candidatus Saccharibacteria bacterium | reverse complement strand
CCTTCACTATTATATAATACAAGGTATGAAAGGAATTGTCACATATGATTCAAAGAGTTAGTGTTGTGATCGCTGCCTACAATGAAGCTTCTCGTATCTCCAGAGTTTTGTCTGTGGTTGAAGACGATCCCCTGGTCGATGAAGTGATTGTTGTAGATGATGGCTCCAAAGACAAAACGGCCGAAGTTGCCAAAAGGTTTGATATTATTTTGCTAGAAAATGAAAAAAATCTCGGCAAAACTCTCTCGGTAAAAAAAGGCATAAAAGCCGCAAAAAACGAGATAATTTTATTGTTGGATGCCGATATTGTTGGATTAACGACTAAAGGAGTCGACGCTTTAGTCAGACCAGTCATTAATAAACAGGTTGATTGGACTTTGAGCTTAAGGGGAAACTCCTTTGGCTTTATGAAAATGCTGGGAGTTGATTGGGTAAGTGGAGAAAGAGCCATTAGAAAAGAATTACTCAGCGACCCCTTTATTTGGTCTAGACCTGAAATTGGTTTTGGTCTCGAAACTTTAATGAACAAGTCTTTTCTCAATCGAGGCGCAACTTTTCAATCTATATACTTGCCACACTTAAAAGTAATCAACAAAGCAAGCAAGGTCGGTTTTATTAAGGGGTGGTATTATGAGCTAAAGATGGTAAAACAAATATCCAAAGTATTGCCGCTTCATAAGGTAATAGGCCAATTTTTAACTATGTCTAAACTAAATAAAAAATATAAAAAAAGTCTAAATTTAGAACAAAGGAAAGATGAAGAATAAATCACATTTTCTCAGAAATATTATATTCATAATATTGATTGCGGTTTTTATTTGGTATATTTTTAGTCATCACGACGAATTTAACAAATTTATTGACGCTTTAAAACAGGGTAGTTGGTTATGGCTTATTGTGGCAGGAATCACACAGGCTTTATACTTTGGGGTTTATACGTTAATGACCAAGTCAGCCTTTAAAACTGTTCATCTACATCGAAAGTTCTTCGAATTACTCCCTTTGGTTTTTGGCTCTCTATTTGTAAATGTTCTTGCCCCGACCGGCGGACAATCAGGGACAATCCTCTTTGCTGATGATGCTGTAAGACGAAAAGAGTCTTCTCCAAAGGCAATTATTGCGAGTGTTATCGCCACCGTTGTCGGGTATATGGCCTTTTCTTTTATCCTCGTATTCTCTTTAATCTATTTGAAAAGAGTTGGTCTCTTAAATACATATGAGATTGTTGGTTCAATCATCTTTATTTTTCCAACCGTAATTCCTGGAATATTAATTTTTACCTCCTATAGATATCCTAAATTAACTTTAAGATGTACAAATTTTGTCTATCGCCTTACAAAACGTTTTACTAAATTAATTCATCGACCCAGCAAAATATCCTCTGACTGGCCTACAAAGATTGCCAATGAATTAGCGGAAGCCGCCCATCTTGTCCGTAAAAATAAAAAACGTTTACTAATCACTTGGATTATTGCCTTGGTAGCACATGCCGTAAATATTATGGCACTTTTTGTAATTTTTTTGGCCTTTGACTATCGGATTCATTATGGTGCCTTAATCGCTGGTTATGCATTTGGGGAGCTCGCTCGGGTAATTTCGCCACAACCAGAAGGGATTGGAGTGGTGGAGGTTGTAATGGTTGTGATATTTACCTCTTTCGGTGTTCCTCCAATTCAGGCGACTGCTATCTCTATCGTCTTTAGGGGATTTAATTTTTGGGCTCCATTGGGCTTGGGCTTTATTCTCTTAAAAAAGACAAAATCATTTTCAGGTAAATCTTGATTTTTTGTGGTTTTTATGCTATATTCTACTAGCAAAAACCCGAGATGGGGCTGTCAGGCTTCGACGGAAGTACATTAAAATCATAACAATGCAATTCGCGTTTGATTATTACGCGATATCAAAATAATCACTTGATAAGTGCAAAAACACTATCTAGCAAAATTGCTAATGCCTTCCGCATTAACACTTTTGCGCCAGCAGTTGCTTAATTGCTAGCTGCCATCCACCTTTGTGAGGCTCGAATCGTAGAGATTGGGTGTTATATATGTCGAGACGCTTTCTGGCGATATTTCTAAACCAGAACTAAGACTAAGAAAATAGATTTAACAGGTTTGCTTGAAGTTTTTACTGTTAAATCAAATTTTTAACTTCAAGTACAATTGCTAAAGTTGTTCTGATTTTGCTTTCGGACGTGGGTTCGACTCCCACCAGCTCCACCAATGATTATAAAACTATACTTAATCCTTTATCTCGATTAAATATCTATTGAACAAACAAAATAATATTGACTAATTTGCTATATTATGTTATATTATTTTTATTCAATTTCAGATTGGACAGTTAACAAGTAAGGCCACACACGACGGAGGCTTAAAATGGACCTCGATAAGCTCACCGGCACCGTTAAACAATATCCCTACCGGACCGCCCAGGTTCGAGAATCATTCCTCTCAGTACCCCGTAGTACGATGAGAGAGTTTGAGCGAAAGCTCGCGGCAAAGTCCGGGGTCCTCCCCGACAACCACACGGTCTACAGGATCGAGCAAAAGTTCTATAGTACGGGAGCCACAACGGTCTACATCATGTTTAGTGACTCTCGGGTTACCTTCGGTCACTCCGTCCGTGAAGAGCGTTGGTAATAACCTAACTTGTTAAACACCGGTGCCTGCGTCCTATGACGCAGGCACCGGACTTACCCCAAATTCTTAATATTTTTGAGAACTTAGGATAAGAAATACATTTTTGTAAATATACTTTCCTCTTATCTTATTTATTCTCAATTTCTATAATTTCTTTTAATGCTCACATTATACGCGATTGGGCGCCGACATTTCCGTGGTGGTTTCATCAATTAATGTGATTCAGAGACTGTTTCTTGTAGCATGCTAATAAATTTAGAAAATTGTTCTTCTAATGCGAATTTATCGTTAACTGTTTTTATGCCAGCTTTTATAAATTTATTTCTAGTTTTATTATCAGTCAAAAGTTTTTCAATTTTTTGCGCCAGAATAGTTGAATCGTCTGGTCGGATTAGATAACCATTATATGAATCGCTGATTATTTCAGGAATTCCTCCGACTTTTGTTCCAATCACTGGGACTCCACTAGCCATCGCCTCAATAAAGACCTGGCCGAAAGTTTCGTTTTCCGAAGGAAGAACAAAGATATCTGCCTCTCGATATACAAGCGGCATCTCATCCAAAGTGAACGTTTTAACAATTGTTTTACTTTCAATGTTGTGAAGTTTTAGATAACCTAATAACATTTCATGTGCTTGGTTAAACTCACTATTTAGTCTCGATGGTGGCCTCCCTACTGCAATTAACAGCCGTAATTTGGGGTAACGATTAGAGAGTTTTGAAAATGCTTGGATTAGATTGATTAATCCCTTTTCCTGAAGAATATTCTTATTTCCCAAAATAATCCTAGTCGCTGTAAGGATTACTTGATTATCGTTTGATAAACCTAAATCTTTCTTTATCTTAAATGATTTTGGATTATCTTTAAAAGTATCAGTATTCACACCTAAATAATCCGTAGACAGAATGTCTATATCTGCCCCTTTGTGAAAACAATCGCCGGTGACGCTTTTGCTAACACAGCTGATTCTTTTCCACATCAATTGCCGAATAAGTTCGATTTGCAGATCTTTAATAGCAAAGGAATGGAGCCTCAAAATTAAAGGGATATTATTTAATCCTGCGACCATATTTAATAGCAAACTAAAAGCTGGAGGTAATCCTAGGTGAAAGTTTTCAGCACAAATTATCTCAATGTTATGCTCCTTGATAATTTTTTCAATGTTTTTCGAAAATATCCGAGCCTTATTCGAAATTTCCCTTTGTTCGCCTTTCTTACTTGAGATATTAAGGTTTTCGTCATAATAAATAATTATGTTTCCCATTTTTTCAGAGTGACTTTTGCCACTTGTTGGCAGAGCTATAACACAGTTCAGATCACTTCTTTTTTTAAAGTAGTCAATTAAATTGATAAGATAGCGCTCAATCCCACCGATACTTTCAAATGGAGAGTTTGGACTAATAAATAATAGATTCATAATTTACTTCTTTCTGTTTGGTTATTTCTGACAAAATAAAAAATTGGCCCTTTAATGGGTATTAACTATATATAAAGTTTATGGCTCGATTACAAAGTCTAATTCTTTGTTAAAACGATTGCTCTATCCTTAATAGTTGGAATAATTTGTTGTTTATATTATACATTACTTTGGCCATAAATAGAAGCCTTTGAAAATTTAACCCCGTAATTTAAAATAATTTACTTTTACCTTTTTCAAATATACTTTAATATATATTTGGAGGGAATTTGGATAAATCAGAGATTCGCAAAGATTATTTTCAAGAAAAATATGTAATTATCGCGCCAAAAAGAGCAAAGAGGCCACACAAAATCTTAGTCAAAGAGGATGACCAAAGCGTTTTGTGTAATTTTTGTCCTGACCAAATAGAAAAGGAGTCGATAGTTTCAAAAATAACAAATCATGAAAACGAATGGGAAGTTTTAGTGATTGATAACAAGTTTCCAGCACTGACTAAAGATAATCCGAGAGCATTCGGCAAACAAGAAGTTGTGATTGAAACCCCAGAACATAACAAAGAAATTCACGAATTACCCATCAATCATATCGAAAAAATCATTGATGTCTATATTGAACGATTTAATACACTAAGCAAAATCAATGGTGTCCGCTATGTAATTGTTTTTAAGAATGAGGGAGGAAAGGCTGGGGCCTCTATCTCTCATTCACACTCTCAGGTCGTCGCTCTCCCCTTATTACCACCTGATATAAAAGAAGAGTATCAAAGCTATAGTAATTACCAAGTTGAGAACGGAACCTGTCCTTATTGCGATATTATCAATAATGAGTCTGGCAAGCGTCGTGTAATTTGGGAAGACGAGCATTTTTTCGTGGTTTCTCCCTTTGCTAGCCAATACCCCTATGGCGCTTGGTTTATTCCGAAGAGACATTTTAAGACAATGAATGAGATGTCGGCCGGAGAAAAGAAATCATTAGCCACCGCAATTAAAAAACTTCTGGCAAAATTAGACACAATAGATGCTGCTTATAATTATTTTTTTCACAATTCCGTAAAAGGAGAAGATTATCATATGCATCTAAAGCTTGAGCCAAGACCAAACATTTGGGCTGGCTTGGAACTTGGAACCGGTGTTGTAATTAATCCTATTCCACCCGAAGACGCCACAAAATTCTATCGCGATTAAGTCTTAATTAAAAAGTACCCCTTATCAGGGTACTTTTTAAGATCAAATTTTTGTCTAGACAAAAATATTATTTCTTAGGTAATTGCTTGCGAAGATTTGCAATCAAATCTGCCGCCGCATCTTTTCCGCCAAGACCAAAAGCGATCGCTCCGGCCAAAACGAAGAAGTAGATAAATCCTTGCCATAATGACAATAACATATCTTCGGCAATACCAAGTTGGATTAAAGCCGCAAACGCTGCAAAAATAACAACTGCCCATTTAGCTATCGTACCAAGAATATCCGATGCTTTTGTACCGATAGTGATAGCCGTAGTTCTAACTACCCTATCAGCTAAGTCTGCGATGACAATACCAACTAACATGATAACGACCGCGATCACGACATTAGGAATATAGTGTAAAATACCGACTAATACTGTGTTTACTGCTGCTAGATTAAGAATATCGAAAGCAGGAATCAAAAACACAATAATGATTGTCCATTGTGCTATATCTCCAAGTAATGATGCAAAACCAACATTTGTTGGGAATACCTTATCAAGACCGACTGAGTCTGTATATTTTTTAACCTTGATGAAGGCTAAAGCCTTAACAATAACAGTTTTTACTGCCCAGGCGACTAAAATACCGATCAAGATAACGACTAAAGCCGCGACGACTCGAGGAATAAAACCAACCGATGTTGATAAGGAGTCACGTACACTGCTTGTAGTTGTGTTTATCCAATCATTCATTTTTTTCACCTCCTTTCGTTGAATTCAAGAAGCAACCCTCCATGCTTCATAATCTAAGATTAGCACAACCAGAAGAGCTCTGTCAAAGGCAATGTCAAGGCTTTTCACTTGTTAAAATATCGATATTTTGCTAGACTTTAAGCTGTTTTAGGGCTCGTAGCTCAGCTGGTTAGAGCGTCGCGTTGACATCGCGGAGGTCTGCAGTTCGATCCTGCACGAGCCCACCAGAGACTATTCATATATATAGATACAAATAACAATTAGTAACTTACTTACATATCACTTCTTATTTAAGCACACAAAACACCGTCATAAGGTCAAGACCTTTGCATCATTTCAATAGGAATTTTCATATTAATTCCCAGATGTCTTCTCTCGTTATTGTAATAGTATAAGTACTCTGAAATCTTCACTTTAATTCCTTTTTCTTTAGGGCAACATCCGAGA